>CAMLOZ010000132.1 GCA_946481625.1 uncultured Haloferula sp.
CTCGACGGCCGCCCCGCGCGCGCCGAGGCGCACGCCGAGAGCCAGACCCTCACCACCGATGAGTAGCTCGCCCGGGACACCCACGGGGACGGGACGCAGCGAGGCGTCCACCACATAGGCCTGGGTGTTGGAGATGGGACGGCCGATGGGCAGAGCGGAGACGGAGTGCGAGGGGCACACCCAGGCGGTGCAGTCGATGCACGCTTCGGTGGGGCCGTACTGGTGGACGAGCCGCGCGTTCAGCGTGGAGAGGAAGAGAGAGTGGAGCTCGTGGGTGAGGGGCTCGCCACCGCAGAAGACGAAGCGCAGGGACTGGCAGCGCGCGACATCCGGCGTTTGCAGGAAGGTGGACAGCGGGGCGGGGCCGAAGTGCAGGTGGGTGATTCCGTGGCGCAGAACCATCTGCACCAGGTACTCGGGGTCCCTCTGGCCGCCGGGACGCGCGAGCACGAGACGGGCTCCAACCAGCAGCGGGGCGAACATCTCCCAGACGGAGATGTCGAAGCTGAAGGAGGCCTTCTGGAGGAAGGCGTCCTGGGGAGTCATGGGGAACTCGCGCTGACGCCAGAGCAGGTGGTTGACGGCGGCGCGGTGGGCCACCTTCGGGACGAGTTCTTTCCAGCTCTCGTCGCCTTGGCCGATCATCGAGCGGATATCGCGGCCGGTGAAGCGCATCAGGTCCTCGTTGCCCGCAGGCACCGGCCGCACGCGCCCGGTTTCCAGGAAATAGCGGTAGAGGCTGCGGCAGTCTTCGGGAGGGATGAAGCTCGTCGCATCCACCAGTTCGCCCGTCTTCCGGTTCCGCCAGGGATAGACGTACAGGGTCACCTGGTTCTTGAACAGGCGGCCGAAGGACTCGAGCAGGCCGCCCGCGAGATTCACCGACCACTTCGCTTTGAACAGCTCGTTGAGCAGGCCGATGCTCAGCACGATCCCGACCGGTCGTTCGGTGTAGCGGCTCAGGTAGGCGGCGATGCGGTGGAACTCGGCGCAGCGCGACACCAGCACGGTTTTGCCGAGGGCCTGCAGGGCGTCGCAGCGGTCGATGAAATCGACATGGTCCACCGTCTTGCCGCGCAGGAGGTTCGCCATGGTCATCTCGCAGAGCTCGATCGTGCGTTCCTGTTCGCCCGCATCGAGCGATTCGCTGAAGACCCTGCGCGAACTCTCCAGCATCTGCAGGTGCAGCAGGCTCACGGGATCGAAGCTGCCGCGCAGCAGCAGGATCGGCCGCTTGTAGAGCGCCTCCGCGGCCTGCACCACCTCGCCGTCCGGCAGGAACATCGCCGCCTCGGTGAGCCCTGCCTCCACCAGCGCGAGCGAGCAGAGGCGGTTGTCGAAGAAGCCGTAGCCGTGGCCGTGGAACTTCAGCATGTCCACCTCCACGCGGTAAGGGCGCAGGTTCTCGACCAGCGAATTCACGAAGAGCCCGAGGTGCCCGCGGTGCCGGAAGGCGGCATGGATCAGGTTCACGCCGACCACGCCCAGCGCTTCCATCTGGTCCGCGTTCGAGGTGTCCAGCAGGCGGATGTGCACGAAGATGTCGGAGGGCGGGTCGCCCGGCTTGAGCTGGAAGCGCAGGCCGAGCCAGCCGTGGCACTCGCCGGTGTCCTGATAGCCGCGCGCGCGGACGGTATTGCAGAAGGAAAAGAAGGTCGTGGTCGCCGCGCGCGCCGGCCCGAGACGTTCCTGCAGGATGCCGAACTCGTGATCGAGCATCTGGCGCAGGCGCTCGCGCGAGACATACCGCGAGCACTTGCCGTAGATGGCATCGCTCATCGTCATGTCGTAGGCGGAGATGGTCTTCGCGACCATGCCGGCGGAGCCGGAGGCCCGGAAGAACCAGTTCGCGGTTTCCTGGCCGGCACCGATCTCGGCGAAGGTGCCGTAGATTCCGGGGTCGAGGTTGAGCTCCTGGGCCTTGTCGAAGGTGGTGGGCATGGAATCGTTCAAGGTGGCGACGCCTTGCCGGGATCGACCCAGCCTTCCGCCACGATGCGGTCGATCAGCACCTGGTTGTTGCCCGGCGAGTCCGGTGGAAACTTCAAGGTCACCAGCATCCGCTTGCCGTCGGTCGCGTCGCGCGGGTCGATCCGGACGTCGGTATCGCTGCCCCGCTTGGCATAGCCGAAGAGCGAGTCCTCGCGATCCGGCGAATCGAGGCGGTAGGAGCGCCACTCGAGCTCGTCCTTGAAGCCGAAGTTGTAGTAATCGACCTTCGAGACGATCACCCGGAAAAGCTTCGGTTCCGCGGGTTTGGAACTGCGGAATTCCTGCCAGCTCATCTCGGACCACCCGACCCAGCTCTCCCAGTCCGCCCGCCAGCCCGCCGGCTCCTTCACGAGCACGAGGTTCCCCTTTTCGTGGTTCGTCGTGCGCACGGGCACGATCACCACCGCCAGGCCGTCCCGCGTGCTGAATTCGTAGTCGCCCGCCTGGCCGGTGAAACCCGGGGCCGAGTAGGGCTTCTCTCCAAGCCAGGAGCGGATCTTCGGAAGCGTGGCCTCCGGCATGCGGATCCATTGCTTCACCTCGTCGATGCTCTTCGCCTGGAGGAAATGCTTCGTGACCGAATCGATCTCCGCGATCTCGGTCTTCGGCCGCTCCGCCGGAACATCCGGGGCGGCCGGAACTTCCTCGACGGCCGCGACCGCCGGGGCCGCATTCCTCCGGGACTCCGGCCCGGGTATCAGCCACCAGGTGAAGAGGCCCAGCACCACCAGGGCGGCAAGGCCGGTCCCTGCAACCAAGGGGAAGTTGCCGCCGTCACGGTCCGGGGACGCCTCGAACTCGCCGGGATCTTCCGCCGCATCCTCGCGCTCCAACAAGAGCGGCCCGGGCAAGGCGCCGTCTCCCGGCAAACGCAGCATGATCCGGCAGGCGGGGCATACCACGCCCTTGCCGTCGTGATCCCGGGGCACGCGGAAAATAAAACGGCAGGATGGACAGACGAAGCTGTTCCAGCGCCGGTTCGGTGTTGCGGTCTCCGCCACGCCGGGAGAGTGGGCGGGGGAGCGGGAACGCGCAAGAGCCTTGGGGCGGGAAATTCCAAGGCCCGCGGGCGTGTTTATTCGGGCAGGATCTCCAGCCGTTTGGGCCATGCGAACTGCAGCGGCTTCTCGCCGTCGCCGAGATCGAAGCTATCGAGCACGTTCGTGCTGCTGCGCGTGGTCTGGCGCTGCATCCCCTCGATCATGATCTGCTCGGTGAAGTAGGGATCCTCGCCGAGCAGCACGGGCTCCTTCGAGCGCACCGGCGTGCTGTCGATGACCCACTGGGAGATGCCGCGCGAGGCCGAATCCGACTCGACCGCCCCGGTGCCCGAGTGAAGGGGACAGAAGGGCAGGTTCTCGGAACCCTTGCGGAAGAACTCGGTGTACTCCGCCGAGCGTGTCCGCGGCCGTCCGCTCGCGGGATCCACCACGGTCTCGTAGCAATAGGGCGTCGCCCGCTGGCCGGACACGCTGCAGATCTTCACCTCCACCACGCTCTCGGGTTGCTGGATCACCTTGCCGCCGAAGCCCTTCGCGGCCGCGTTCATGGCATCCGCCCATACCGGCATGGCGAGATCCCTGGAGAAGGCGCCTTCGTAGATGGTCTTGTTCGGCTGCAGGAAGCCGATCCACACGCCGCAAGCCACGCGGCCGTTGTAGCCGAGGAACCAGTTGTCGGAGAAATCGTGCGTGGTGCCGGTCTTGCCCGCGCCGCTGAACGGCTTCTCGGCCAGCATGTCCCTCAGCCCGGCGGCACTCCCGCGTTCCATGCTGCCGCGCATCATGTCGTGCACGATGAATGCCGTTGCATCGTCCACCGGTTGCAAGCGCTCCGGCACTTCGATCTTGCGGCTGTAGATGCTCTGCCCCTCGGCGTTCTCGATCCTTGAAACCAGCGTGAAGTTGCGCGGCGCGGTGGTGCCGCCGCGGGCGAAGGCGGAGATCGCGCGCACCGCGTCCTTCATCGAGACGGACTCCCAGCCGGTCGCGATGCGGGGCAGGAGCTCGACATCCTTCATCGGCAGGCCGAAGGATTCCGCGGTTTTCACCACGTTCGCCAGGCCCGCCATTCCGGCGAAACGGACCGAGGCGGCGATCTTCGAGCTTTCCAAGGCGCGGCGGGCGGTGATCCGGCCGTCATAGGTGGGCCGGGGGATCTCCATGCCCCATTCGCCCAGGATGCCCTCACGTCCGCCGACCATCACCGAGCGGTTGTCCATCGGCTCGTCGTCCACCGTCGTCGCCGGGCTCAAGCCCTGCTGGAGCCCGGCGGCATAGACGAAGGGGAGGAATGCCGTGCCGAGCGGCCGGCGCCCCATTTCGATCATGTCGTACGGCACATCCGAATAATCGCGGCCACCCACGTGCCCGAGGACTTCCCCCGTCGCGTGATCGATCATGAGCCCCGCCCCTTGGAGATACTCCGCCGTCTGGCCGGACGACTTCTTGTATTCGGACCGCTTCTGGTTCGCGTATCCGGGCACGGCCTCCGCGCGTTCCAGGCTGAGGCGCAGGCTGTTTTCCAAGGCGGCTTGCACCCCGGCATCGATGGAGGTGTGGATGCGGAAACCGCCCGTGGCGAGCGCACCCTCGCCGAGCAGACGCCGGATCTCATCGGCCACCCGCTCGTAGAGATGGGTGGTACCGCGTTGGAGAGGCTTGGGGTTGAGCTTGAGGATCTCGCCGGCCAGCCGCGTGGCCTCGCGGTCGGAAATGGCGCCCGCTTCCGTCATCCGGCCGAGCACGAGGTTGCGGGACTTCCGGTTGCCTTCGGGATTGTTGATCGGCGAGAGCCCGGTCGGGTTCTTGATGCAGCCCACGATCGCCGCGCTCTCCAGAGCGGTGAGATCCTTCGGCTCCTTCCCGAAATAGCCGAGCGAGGCCGAGCGGACGCCGTAATAACCGCTGCCGAAGTAGATCCGGTTCAGGTAGAATTCGAGGATCTGCGTCTTCTTGTAGTGCCGCTCGATCCGGCGGGCCAGGAAGGCCTCCACGATCTTGCGCTTCATGTCATCCTCGCCGCGCCGCTTGGTGTCCGCGGCCAGGTCGTAGGCGTTCCTCGCGAGCTGCTGGGTGATCGTGCTGGCACCTTGCGTCCGCTCGCCCGCCTGGAAATTCAGGTAGAACGCCCGCACGACCCCGATGTAATCGACGCCCGTATGCGTCTCGAAGCGCTGGTCCTCCCCTGCCTTGAGCGCCTCGATGAAGATCTTGGGAACTTCCGAGATCGGGATGACGCTGCGGTTCTGGACGAAAATCCGCCCGATCTCCTTGCCGTTCCGGTCCAGGATGATGCTCGGGATTTCGAGGTCGTTGATCCGGGAGAGATCGTAGGTGTAGGAGCGCTCGCGGTAGGGCCGGGTGTAGCGCTCGAAGACGACGTAGCCGATCCCGCCGGTCATCACCGCCAGGGCGATGAGCGTGAGCCAGAAGCCTTTGCGCTTGTAGAAGCGGCGCTTCCTCACCTTGTTCCGCGTGTTGGTTTCGCTATTGGCCATGCCGGATTCCCTTCGTGACAGCTCCCGGAACCCGTCCGGTGCGCCCTCCGCATACTCCCCGGAGGCGGGGGGTGCAATGCCGGGCTTGGCCGCCCGCCTGCATGAGAGGATACTGCACTCTGGTCCGCTGTTTTTCCAGCATTTTATGGCGGCGGCGCTCTATGACCCGGCGGAGGGGTATTACTCGCGGCCGTCCGGGCAGGTGGGGCGCGGCGGCGACTTCTTCACCAGCGTGAGCGTGGGTCCGCTTTTCGGCCGCCTTCTGGCACGTCACATCGCCGCCTGGCACCGCGGGTGCGGCTCGCCGGAGCGCTGGCGGATCGTGGAGGCCGGCGCGAACGACGGCTCGCTGGCGCTGGATATCCTGACCGGGCTCGATGAACTCGGCAGCCGGGGTTTCGAGTACGTGGTGGCGGAGCCGCTGCCCTTGATCGCCGCCGCGCTGCGGGAGAAGTCCGGGCGGATCAGGGTGGTGGCAACGACGGAGGAACTCGCGGGTGAGCCGCTCCCGTCCTTCGTGCTGGGAAACGAGGTGCTCGATGCCCTGCCATTCCGGGTGATCGAATCGGATGGCACCGCTTGGCAGGAGCTGGGGGTGGGCCTTGCAGGGGACCATTTCGCATGGGAGACGCTCGGCCCCGCCGATCCACAACTCGTGGCCGCCCTGCCGATCCGACCCGCCGGCTACCGCACGGAAGTCCGCGACAACTACCGCGATTTCATCTCCACCATGCGTCGCGGCATGAGCCACGGCCGCATGCTGTGGATCGACTACGGCTTCGACCGCGCCGACTACTATCATGAGTCCCGTACCACCGGCACCCTGCGGACCTACTCGCGCCATCGCGCCGAGGAAGACCCGCTCGCCAGCCCCGGCGGGATCGACATCACCGCGCACGTCGATTTCACGGCCGTGCAAGAGGCCGCGGAAGCGCTGGGCGGGGAACTGGTCCGCTACCAGCGCCAGGGCCCCTTCCTGACCGAAGTGGCCCGGCCCTGGCTGCTGTCGCTCGAAGGCCGTACCGATGCCGCAAAGGATCTCCGCGCCTTCCAGACCCTGACCCACCCCGGACAACTCGGGGCGAAGTTCCAGGTCATGGAGATCGCGTTCGGGGATGCCGGCGCATGAACGCCGTCGCGGCTCCGGTTCTCCTCGCCATCCTTGCGAATTTGGCTTATTTCCCCGGGAACCCTCCCGCGAAGATGATGCGCGAGAACCGGCAACTCCTTCCCGATGCTTCGAGCCGCCCCGAGTTCGTCCTGATCGACGAGCGCATGGCGAAGGACAGGGCGCTCGCGCAGGGCTTTCTCGCGCTTTCGATCTCCGGAGCGCTTGCCGGTGCCGTGCTGGCGGCGGCGATCAAGGATCCGGAGCTCTGGTGGACCCGCTGGGAGCCGATGCTGGGGTACTCGCTGGCCGGCACCAGCTTCCTTCTCAGCGCGGGCTATTCGCTCCGGATTTCCCTGCTCGGCGATCGGCTCCGGATGCTCCGGCGGACCGGCGGCGCGTGAATCCCGGGAAAAAGAAACCCGGCCGGAGCCGGGAGAGGATCCCAAGGTGTCCCGTCATCTGAGGGACGGACGGGACACCCTGGGTGGGAGGGGAGGCAGTGCGAATCCTGAAGATCAAGGATTCAGGTATGTTTAAATCACGTCACTGCGCGTTTGACCAGCAGAGATTTGAGGCGGACCCGACAAAGTGTGCCATCGCACATCCCGCCGCTCCCTCGGCAAGGGGATCACTTGGCCTCCGCCTCGTCTCCACCGAAGAAGCCCTTCACGTAGCCGAACTCGATCATCGTGTCCTGCCATGGGGCGATGGCGTTGGGATTCTGGAAAATCCGGCCCGCGCGCGCCATTGCGGCTTCCGCTTCCATTTCCTTGCCGTTGGAGAAGAGGATCGCCGCCTCCGCATAGTAGGGATACGGGGAATCGTCGAGGTAGTCGTATTTCTTCGCCATGGCCGCGGCTTCCTCCGCTTTGTTGAGCTTCAGTTTCACCAGCAGCAGCTTGAACTCGGTCAAGCGGCTCAACTGGAACTGGGACTTGTTGGTGGCGGGGGCCAGCTCCAGCACGCGGGTCAGGGTGCGTTCGGCTTCCTCCCAGTTCTTGGTGACGAAGTTCAACTCGGCGATGTTGAAGACGATCTCGGCATTGTCCGGGGTGAGCGAATCCGCCTTCTTGAAACATTCCATCGCCTTGTCGAAGTTCCGGAACTCGACCTGGCAGGCACCGATCAAATTGAGCAGCCCGGGATCGTCGGGGAAAATGGCCGAGGCCTCTTTCGTCTTGTCGAGCGCCTCGAACACGCGCTTCTCGCCGAAGAGGCGGCGTGCTTCGTTGAGCTTCTCGGTGAATTCCTTGCGCTTCGCCTCGGGCAAATTGGAGAAGGCCACCTCGTGGGGGCGTTTGGGCGCGTCCGCAGCTTCCTTTTCCTGCGCATGCAGCAGGGACAGCGGGATCAGGCACAGCAGCAGGGTTCGGAAAATCGCTTTCATGGTTCGGGGAATCGACTCCACGCTAGAGGGTGGCCCAAGCTCCTGCAAGCCGCGGTTCAGGCTTTGTAAAGCCCCCGCGCGGCAATGTAGGCCGCGACCGGCGGCGGCA
>CAMLOZ010000133.1 GCA_946481625.1 uncultured Haloferula sp.
AGCTCCGCTACCCCACTATCATTTGGTCGGTGGACCCGCTCGACTGGAAGCGCCCGGTTGCCTCCGTGATCACCTCCCGCATCCAGGCCGGCACCACGCCGGGGGCCATCATCCTGGCACATGACCTTCATGCCGGCACCGTGGATGCCATGCCCGCCACCCTCGACGGCCTTCTCCGCAAGGGCTACAAGTTCGTGACCGTCTCGCAGTTGCTCGCCATGGCGACTGCTCCGGCCACCGGCCCGATCGCGGCCGGCCAGTGACACGCGGGCAGGTTCAGCCTTGACCATGCCCGGGGAAAGATATTTCGCGGTTCGCGACCGCCTCTCGGAACTGCTGGAGTGGATCGGCGATCTCGCCCGCGAGGTCGCGCTCGAGGAAGAACCGGACCGCCCGGCTCCCGTGCTGCACCGGCCCATCCTGATCGCCGCCATCGGCGAGGTGAATTCCGGGAAATCCTCGCTGCTCAACGCGCTGGCCGGCGAGGAACTCTGTCCCGCCGGTCCGCTGCCCCTCACCACGGAGGTCCGCCTTTACCGCCACGGGGCCGAGGCTGACCACGTGGTCGAGCCGCAGCTCGTCGAGGCGCGCCGCCCGGTGGATTACCTGCGGAATTTCGACCTGCTGGACACGCCGGGCACGAACAGCAAGATCAACGGCCACGCCCAGATCGCGGAGCCCTTCCTGGAGCATGCGGACCTGATCCTGATCGTCTTCACCGCGGAAAACCCGTGGACGGCGGCGACCTGGGATGCGGTGTCGCGGCTCTCCCCGGAGGCCCTTGCGCGGACGGCGCTGGTGGTGCAGCGGATCGACCTGAAGCAGCCGCAGGACATCCCGATCATCCTCGGACACATGCGGGATCTCTCGCTGAAGCGGCTCGGCCAGGTGCTGCCCATTTTCCCGGTCGCCGCCCGCCACGCGCTGGAGGCGAAGCAGACGAACCACGCCGACCGCGAGACCTGGCGGGCGAGCCGCTTCTCGGACATCGAGCACTTCATCTCCGAGCGCATCTGCGAGTCGATGGACCGCCGCCAGATCCTCCACGACGCCTGGCATCATGCGGCCCGCACGCTGCGGCGGCTGGAAAACCGTTTCGACGGCCAGCGCCGCGGGATGGAGGACGACGCCTATTTCCTCGGCAACATCGAGCGCGAGATGGATTCGCTGCGCGACAACTCGCTGGAGGCCGCGACCCAGGCGCTGGGCGAGGCGCTGAAGCGCTACCGCAGCGAGGTGGATGCGGTGGTGCGGCACTTGCGCGCGAAGCTCGGCTGGTGGCGTTCGCTCGCGCGGCTCTTCACCGGGGATGGCACCGCGGCGGGGGTCGAGGCACGCTTCGCCGCGCGGATGCAGGAAGTCGCGACCGGCTTCGCGAAGGACGATGCGGCGCGGCTCGTGGACGCTTGTTCCGCGCATTGGGAGACGGTCCGTCCGCGGGTCAAGGAGCGGATGGGCTTCGAGCCCGGTCCCTGCGATGTGGCGGGAGTTCACCGCGAGGGCGTGATCGCGCGCTTCGTGGCCCGCTTGGAGAAGGCGGTCCCGCAAGCGCTGGCCGGGCTGCGGGTGCGCGGCGTGCTCGATCCGCTGGTGCGGCGCCGGAATGCCTCGCTCAAGGGGTTCACGGCGATCGGGCTGGTCCTCGTGATCGCGGCAGGTGCCAGCGGGACATTCGTTTCGCAGCAGCTCGCGGTGATCCTGCTGATTTCCGCGCTGATCGTTTTCTTCTTCGCCGCCTTGGTTTCGTGGATCAGCGCCGCCCGCATCGCCGCCGGCTACCGCGAACGCCTGCTCGCCGGGGCACCCACTTTCACCGAGGGCCTGAAGGCGGACCACGGCGAGGCGATCCGCTTTCTCTTCCGCGATTACTCCGGCAGCCTGCTGGAGGTGCGACGCAGGCTGGCCACGGAAAAGGCCGCGCTGCAGCCGCGGCTGGAGCGGTCGAACTCCCTGTATATCGCGCTCAAGTCGGTGGAGCTGGATCTCTGATCCGGTCCGCCCGCGGATAAATCCGACTTCACGACGGGCCCGTCATCGCCCGCCGCCCCGGGTGGGTCTTGGAAAACTACGATGCCTTTCGTAGCGAGGTCGTGGATCCTTATCCGCCGGCGAGGAACTCCATCGGGGCGGAATCCGCACGCCCGCTGCCGGGCACGCGGTTCTCCTGGTCGGTCGCCCGCATCCTCCTCCGGGAAGCCGGGCGAATGACAGCACCCTGAGGCGATGTCCCACTCTCCGGCAAGCTGCACGCCGGGTGGCACGGCAGGTGCTTTTGCTCGCCATGCCGCTTGTGTCGCCAGGGAAAAACGGTGGATTCGGCTGTCATCTCCGTTGGTTGATGGGAGCTGCCGCGATGCTCGCGTTTCCGCTCGCCGCCGCGGAATCCACTTCCCGGTCTCCACGGGAGATCGTGGCCGAGGCCGCCGTCCAGACCGATGCCGACCTGCAGAAGGAGCTCGTGGCGGGCCTCGCCACCGGAGATCCCGAGGAGGTAACGCGCTGGCTGGCGAAGTGGAAGGAAGGCGAGATCTTCCTGTATCAGGACGCCGAGGGAAAGGACCTGGCGGTCCTGCTCGAGGGCGAGCCCGACGGCGACGAACGGTTCGCCCTGACTTCCCTGGTCACGGGCGAGGCCGTGAAGGGTGCCGACGGCGCACCGGTGCGGATGAAAAGGGATGACCTCTACATGGCGGACACCGACTCGTCGTTGCGCCGCGTCATGAAGGGGGTGACCGACCGGGCGGCGCTCTCTTCACCCGACCCCGGGAAGCGCCTCCGCGCCGTGCAAGATACCGGGCTGGAGCAGGATATCGCCAAACTGCCGCTGCTCGAGCAGCTTGCGGCATCGGAACAGAACGGCAAGGTGAAGGCCGCCCTGGCTGAAGCCATGGCCATGCTCGAACTCTGCTCCCCCGACCCCGCCATCCGCCAGGCGGCGGTGGCGGAACTGGGAGAAATGGGCTCGATCGCCTCACAGCAAGCGATCAAGACCGTCCGGGGTGAAGCCGAGGCAGCCGGCCAGAGCAGCCTGGCCGCCGCTTGCGACAAGGCCCAGCGCGACATCGACAGCCACATCTCCTTCGTGAACTCCGCCGGCACGTTGTTCCGCGGGCTTTCCCTCGGCAGCGTGTTGCTCGTCGTGGCCATCGGCCTGGCGATCACCTTCGGCCTGATGGGCGTGATCAACATGGCTCACGGCGAACTCATCGTGGTCGGCGCTTACACCACCTATCTGGTCCAAAACCTCTTCGCCGGTGGCATCAACATGTCGCCCTTCGGCATCGCGATCAACATCCCGGGGATGAACCTGACCGGCAGCTCCTGGGGTCTCTATTTCCTCGTCGCCATCCCCGCGAGTTTCCTTGCCGCCGCCGGTGTCGGCCTCCTCCTGGAGCGCGGGATCATCCGGTTCCTCTACAAACGGCCGCTCGAGTCCCTGCTCGCCACCTGGGGGGTCTCGATGGTGATGCAGCAGCTCTTCCGCCTCGTCTTCGGCGCGAACAACGTGCAGGTGGAAAGCCCCGCCTACCTCTCCGGCAACTGGACCCTCAACGACATCGTCTTCGGCTGGAACCGCGTGTTCGTGATCCTCTTCGCCGTGCTCATCATCTTCGCAACGTGGCTGGTCCTGACCAAGACCTCGCTCGGCCTTTTGATCCGTGCCGTGATGCAGAACCGGGGAATGGCGGCGTGCATGGGAGTGCGGACCGAGCGGGTGAACATGATGACCTTCGCATTCGGCAGCGGCCTCGCCGGCCTTGCCGGAGCCTTCCTGTCCCAAATCGGCAATGTGGGCCCGAACCTCGGCCAGAACTACATTGTCGATTCCTTCATGACCGTCGTCGTCGGCGGCGTGGGAAATATCATGGGCACCGTGATCAGCGCCCTCGGCATCGGCATGGCGGACCAGTCGCTGCAGCAAACGCTCGGCGATCCCGTCACCGGGAAAATCCTCGTCCTCGGAGCCATCATCCTCTTCCTCCAGTGGAAGCCCTCGGGCCTCTTCGCCACCCGCTCCCGAAGCCTCGACTGATGACTACCTCGCTCTCCGCCAAGGGCCCCAATCTCCTCCTCGCCGCGATCGCGCTCTTCCTCGTGGTGGTGATGCCGTCGCTCAATGCCGCGGGCCTCGTCTCCGACTTCACGCTCAATACCTGGGGGAAGTACGTCTGCTATGCCATCCTCGCCATCGCGGTGGACCTGCTGTGGGGCTACACCGGCCTGCTGTGCCTCGGCCAAGCGCTGTTCTTCAGCCTCGGCGGCTACATGCTCGGCATGCACCTCATGCTGATGATCGGGAAACTGGGGGCCTACAAGAGCGACCTGCCCGACTTCATGGTCTTCCTCGGCTATCAGGAATTGCCGGCCTTCTGGAAGCCCTTCTACTCCTTCCCCTTCGCGGCCCTGATGGTCTTCATCGTCCCCGGCGTGCTGGCGGGGATCTTCGGCTTTCTCGCCTTCCGCTCGCGGATCAAGGGCGTCTATTTCTCGATCCTCACCCAGGCGCTGACCTACGGCGCCGCGCTGATGTTCTTCCGGAACGAGATGAAGATGGGCGGGAACAACGGCTTCACCGACTTCCGGACCATCCTGGGCGAGGACCTCCGCTCCGGCGAGACCAAGCGGCTGCTCTACATCGCCTCCGCGATCACCCTGGTGCTCGTGCTCCTCGGCTGCAAATGGCTGACGCGCTCGCGCTTCGGCCTGATCCAGCGCGCCATCCGCGACAGCGAGAACCGCGTGCTCTTCTCCGGCTACTCGGCGGCCAACTTCAAGCTCTTCATCTTCGTGGTCTGCGCGATGATCGCCGCGGTGGGCGGAGCGCTTTACGTGCCGCAGGTGGGCATCATCAATCCGAGCGAGATGATGACCGAGAAGTCGCTCGAAGCCGTCGTCTGGGTCGCCGTCGGCGGCCGCGGGACCCTGGTCGGCCCGATCATCGGCGCGATCCTCGTCAACTACCTCAAGAGCTGGGCCACGACGAAGTATCCGGACTATTGGCTCATCATCATGGGTGCGAGCTTCGTGCTCGTCGTCCTCTTCATGCCGAAGGGCATCGTCGGGCTGCCCGGCCAGGTCCGCGAATGGCTCGCACGCCGCGAGGGCCGGCTTCTCGCCGCCGCTGAAGACGATCTCCTCAACCCCGCCGCCGAAACCGAATGAGCATGCAGCATTACCTCCTGGCCGCGGAGGGACTGAACAAGTCCTTCTCCGGATTCCAGGCGATCCGCGACCTGAACTTCGTGCTGCAAAAGGGCGAACTGCGCACCGTCATCGGGCCAAACGGCGCGGGGAAGACCACCTTCCTCGATCTCATCACCGGACGCACCAAGCCCGACAGCGGCACGCTGCACTTCGAGCAGACGCACGATCTGCTGAAGATGAACGAATACCAGATCTACCGCCTCGGCATCGGCCGGAAATTCCAGACGCCCACCGTGTACGTGGACCACACCGTGCGGGAAAACCTGCTGCTCTCGCTGGCCGGATCGCGCGGGATTTTCCATTCGCTCTTCGGCCGTGTCCGCAAGGACCAGGAAGAGCGGATGGATGAGATCCTCACCACCATCAAGCTCACCGAAAGGGGCCACGCCAAAGCCGGCTCGCTCGCGCACGGGCAGAAACAGTGGCTGGAAATCGGCATGCTGCTCGCCCAGGACGCGAAACTCCTGTTGGTCGATGAACCGGCCGCCGGCATGACCGATGAGGAAACCCACCGCACCGGCGAACTGCTGCTGTCGCTCGCCGGCAAACACACCATCGTCGTGATCGAGCACGACATGACCTTCGTCCGCCAGATTTCCCAAGGTCGTCTGGTCACGGTTCTCCATCAGGGCAACGTCCTTTGCGAAGGACCCGTCGACAAGGTCCAGAACGACGAGCGCGTCATCGAGGTCTATCTCGGCCGCAAGAAGAAAGCCGCATGAGCGCCACCTCCATCGAAGCTCCTTCGCTTGCCGTCGCCGACCTGTCCGTCTCGATCGGAGGCAGCCGCATCCTGCGCGGCGTGAGCCTCGAGATCCGGCCGAAGACGGTCTTCTGTCTCATGGGCCGCAACGGTGTCGGCAAGACCACGACCCTCAAGGCGATCACCGGCCTCATGGCCGCCGACAGCGGCAGCGTGATCTTCACCGGCGAAGACATCTCCCGCCTCAGCCCGGAAAAACGTGCCCTGCGCGGCCTGGGCTTCGTGCCTCAAGGACGGGAGATTTTTCCCCAGCTCACCGTCGAGGAGAACCTCCACGTGGGCACCGTCGCCCGCGGGCGCAAGCCGAAGAAGGCGGAACTCGACCGCATCTTCACGCTCTTTCCGATCATCAAGGAGTTCCTCCCCCGCAAAGGCGGCATGCTCTCCGGCGGCCAGCAGCAGCAGCTCGCGATCGGCCGCGCCCTGCTCACCCGCCCGAAGCTGCTCATCCTGGACGAGCCGACCGAGGGCATCCAGCCGAACATCATCGACCAGATCGGCGATGCCATCAAGATGCTGCGGGAGGAGGGCGAGATGGCCATCCTTCTGGTCGAGCAGTACTTGGACTTCTGCAAGGAGCTGGGAGACGATTTTTGCATTCTCGAGCGCGGCCGGGTTGCCGCGAATGGTCCGATGAGCGGACTCAGCGAAAACCTCATCAAGGAATACCTCACCGTCTGATCATGATCCGAAAGAAGCTCACCCGGCTGATCGCCTTCCTGCCTGCCATCGCCTTCGCTCACCCCGGCCACTATCATCCGCCCGGCGAGGACGACGAGTTCGACCAAGTGCGCGCCGACTATCTCCACCTCCACGGCTTTCTGGAGATCGGCCTCATGGCCGTCGCGGTTGCCGCCATCACCGTCTTCCGCTTCCATTCGAACCGCAAGGTCCGCATTGCCGCCGCCGTCGCCTTCGGCGGTTCGCTCGCCCTCATCGCCGCGCTCTGACCCCGCGCCATGCACCTTTCCCCGCGTGAACAGGAGAAGCTGCTCGTCGTCGTCGCTGCCGACCTCGCCCGCCGCCGCCGCGACCGCGGCTTGAAGCTCAATCACCCGGAGACCGTCGCCCTCATCACCGCCGAAATCTTCGAAGGCGCGCGCGATGGCAGGTCCGTCGCCGATCTCATGAGCTACGGCACCACCCTTGTCACCCGCGACCAGGTCATGGAAGGCGTCGCCGAGATGATCCACGACATCCAGGTCGAAGCCACCTTCCCGGATGGCACCAAGCTCGTCACCGTCCACCACCCCGTCCGATGAGCTTCGATCGTCTCCAATCTTCAATCGGAAATCTCCAATCGGCCATCGACCCGTGATCCCCGGAGAAATCATCACCCCCGCCGGCGCTCCGGATATCGAGCTGAATGCCGGCCTCGCCAAGCTCAAGCTTGCCGTCTCTAACAAGGGCGACCGCCCCGTCCAGGTCGGCAGCCACTTCCACTTCGCGGAGGTGAACGGCGAACTCGACTTCGACCGTGCTGCCGCCCGCGGCCACCGCCTCGATATCCCCGCCGGCACCGCCGTCCGCTTCGAGCCCGGTGACACCCGCGAAGTCCCCCTCGTCGCCCTCGCCGGCAAGCGCGAGATCTACGGGCTGAACAACCAGGTGAACGGCAAGCTCGACCCATGAACCAGACACGGGCCAACTACGCCGGCACCTTCGGCCCCACCGTGGGCGATCAAGTCCGCCTTGCCGATACCGAGCTCTTCATCGAGGTCGAGCGCGACCTCATCGCGGAGAACGGCGGCTACGGCAATGAAGTGAAGTTCGGCGGCGGCAAGGTGATTCGCGACGGCATGGCGCAGTCACCGCTTGCCTGCGATGTCGATTGCCTCGACCTCGTCATCACCAATGCCCTGATCCTTGACGCCGCGCACGGCGTGATCAAAGCCGACATCGGGATCAAGCACGGCCGCATCGTAGGGATCGGCCACGCCGGCAATCCGCTGCTTCAGGACGGCATCACCATGATCATCGGCGCGGGCACGGAGGTCATCGCGGGCGAGGGGAGCATCATCACCGCCGGCGGCATCGACACCCACATCCACTTCATCTGCCCGCAGCAGATCGA
>CAMLOZ010000134.1 GCA_946481625.1 uncultured Haloferula sp.
CTTGAACTCCGGAAGCCATTCCAGATCGAATTCCTCGGGCATGATCCAGCGGTAGGCGCCGAATTCGCGCGGGCGCTGGTTCACGTCGATCTCCGGGGCGTTGTCCTTGAGTAAACAGTGATAGTAGGTTTGCTCCTGGCCGTGACAACCGTGCTTGCGCATCTTCTTCATGCGGACTTCCTCCGGATAAAGGTAGCGGTAGCCGGTGCGGTAGCCGAGCAGTTCATAGTGCTGGGGGAGGAGACCGATCTCCTCGCGGACCTCGCGGAAAAGCGCCTGCTCCAAGGTTTCGCCGTCGTCCACGCCGCCTTGGGGGAATTGCCACGCACCGGGAATGGACCACCTCTCGCAGATGAGCAACTGCCCCTGCGGTCTGATCATCAGCGCGGCGACATTTGGCCGGAAACGAACCACGGCCGGATTTCTATGCAATTGCGGTCCTGCCCTCAATCCTTAACTTTCCCGAAATAATGCGCGTAAACTCGCCAAATTCATGAAGTCCCTCCACACTCCGGAAATATGAAGAAGCCCGTCTTACCCCTGTTGTTCGCGATGTTCATCCTGCTGCAGCCCGCGCCGCTGTGGGCCCAACAGAACAATGACGACGATGACCAAGGCGACGACAGCGAACAGGTCGAGGACGACAAGGAGGCGGAGGAATCGACAGCGGAAGAATCACAGGGGCCGAAACGCTTCTGGAGCGCGAGCCTGCAGGGCGGCGAGTATTCGGTGGCACTGGACAAGGTGACCTCGATCAGCCTGCACGAGTACGTGCTGAACGTGAACCTGATCGTGACGGAAATGGTGATCGATACCGACGGCCGCGCGCTGGCCCGGTTCTATCATGTACGCTCGGTGGCGGAAGACACGGCGTCCGGCTCGGCGGGACGGCTGGTGGAGCGGGGCAAGGACCTGATCGACCGGGCGGGGCAGCGGGCGAAGGTTGACTTCCACAACCTGCCGCAAAAGGACTACCCCACGACCAGCCACGCGGGGATGATCGAGTACCGGGTGATGCGCCTGAACGACCTCAAGGCCCTCTTCAAGAGCGCGCAAGGTTCGTGGGAGTCGAACCAGGGGAAGAAGGTGACGCTGAAATGACCGGAGTCCGGAGGGGTCATTCGTCCCTCTCCCGCGGCTCCTCCTTGCCGCGAAGGACATCGAAGATCCCTTCGACTTCCTCGACGACGCCTTTTGCGTCCTCGATGACGGCACGGCCCTGATCGAGGACATCGGCCCCCTTCTGCAAGTGGGCTTCGAGGTCTTGATCGATGACCTCCTTGGTGAACTTGAGGACGCGCTCGCCGGTTTCCGGAAGCACCTCGAACATCCGCAGGCCGGCGGCTTCGACGAGGCGTTTGCTGAGGTCCTCTTCCGGCTCATCAAGGGTGCCGGTGATCCGGAGATCGGTCCAGAGGAGCCCGCGCTCGCCCGGTGAGAAAACGACGGACTCCGCCCCGGGGATGCGGGCGAGCACGCCGGGGACGATGCCAAGACGGAAACGGCCGTCGAGCCGTTCCTGCGGATCCATCCGGAGCGCGCCCTCGAGCCGCATCAAGCCCTCGCTCGATAGGACGAAATTGCGCAGGACGAGGGTGCCGTCTTCCCAGGCGAAGTCGGTCTTGCCCTCCTCCAGTGCGAGGCGGCGGAAGCGCGTGGTGTCCGCATAGGCGGAAAGCGAATCAAGCAGGGGCAAGGCGGTGAGCACGCCATTCGCGAGGACGAGATTGCCGGTGACGGAAGGACCGGCGTCGTCGCCTTCGACGGTGAACCCGCTATCGACCTTGCCGCTGAGCCGCTGCTTCCAGTTCTCCGGCAGGATCTCCGCGCAGTAAACGTCGCGGAGGTCGCCGGTGAAGGTGTAGCCTTCGCCCTTCACGGACATCTCGCCGGAGAGATCGAGGCGGCCGCTCTCATAGACTTGGAAGTCGGCACCGGTGAGATAGATCGTATCGCCCCGATAGAGGAGGCGCGCGCGCCCGAGGTTCATGCGCGGGGCCCACTTCCAGGGAAGCTTGACGGTGCCGTCATTGCCTTCGGCGCGATAGCTGTTCTTCGAGGAAGCCTCCGGAACCACCCGCCACGAGGTGCCGGCGATTCCAACCGGACCGGAGCGGGTGATGACCTTCACCGCCGAGGAAGCCAACTCGAATTGCTTGAGCTCGACCGTATGGGGAATGAGGAAGTCGTACCATTTTTTCTGCTTCTGCGCGGGAGTGGGAAGCGACTCGGAAGGAGCCGGGGCGGATTTCAGGCGGTCCGCGGCGGTGGCATCGATCTCGACTTCGATCCGGCGCGCGCGGGCGTCATCGATTTGCCAGACACCCCTCCACCAGCCGCCGAGGCCGACTTCGACGAGGAGATTCTCGGCATCGATGGACTTCACCAGGGCATCGCCGGAAGCCGCGAAGGAGTTGGTGTCCATACGGGTGCCGCTCCAGCGGAAGGGTCCGAACTCGCTGGAGACATGGAGGGCCTGGTCGGTCCGGGCGGCGAGCATGCGGCGGAAGGACTCGCCGTGGAGCCATGCCCGCAGCCAGAGATAGCTGCCGCCCATGGCGACGACCCCGAGGATGAGGACCGCGAGGAGCGCGCGCACCCACCAGCGCGAACGCGAGGGGACCGTGCTTCCGACCGCGGCGGCCCTTCTCCTCTGTCTCCGGCTCATGCGCGGAAGCTGGCCTGTTTCTCCTGGCACGGCAAGCCGCTTGCACCGCTCCGCGCCGCCGCTACAATTGCCCCATGCACGAGGAAATCTCCCTGGCACGCGAGGTCGAAGCCATCCAGATCCCGAGCGGCGACGCGATCACGCTGCCCGCCGGGACGCCCGTTTTCATTACCCAGCGCCTGGGAGGAACCTACACGGTCGCCACTTCCGCGGGACTCGCCCGGATTTCCTCGAAGGATGCCGACGCGCTCGGCGTGGACCTGGAGAAGGAGAAAGAGAAGCAGGCCGAGGCGATCCGCCTGAAGGACGCCCCGCTGGAGGAACAGGTCTGGGCACAGCTCAAGAGCGTGTACGATCCGGAAATCCCGGTGGATATCGTGAACCTGGGCTTGGTCTACGACTGCGGCATCGAGGAGGAGAACGGCAAGAAGACCGTGGCCGTGAAAATGACGCTGACCGCTCCCGGCTGCGGCATGGGCCCCGTGATCGCCGCCGACGCGCAGGCGAAGATCATGACGATCGAGGGCATCGACGATGCGAAGGTGGAACTCGTCTGGGACCCCGCCTGGAACCAGGACATGATTTCCGAGGAAGGGAAGATGAAGCTCGGGATGATTTGAGGAAAGCCGCACGGTTCACAAGAGCCGGATGCCCTCGAACTGGCGCTCCGCCGTTATCCGGACGGTCTCGATGAATTCCTTCATGAAGGCCTGGCCCGCGCCTTCCTTCGTGGTCGCGGCGTGGAGCGAGGCCCTGAGGCCCTTCGCGGTGATGGGCATCTCCGCGACATAGTCCCTTTCCAAGTAGGGTTGCACCGCCCAACGGGGCAACGCGGCGATCCCGCGTCTGCTTTTGACGAGTTGCAGGATGGCGACGGTCAGCTCGGTTGTCCGGCGTTCCTTCGGCTCGACTCCCGCCGGTTCCAGAACCTGGCGGAAGAGATCCATGCGGTTGTCGGGGATGGGGTACGTGATCAGTGTCTCCAGCGCGAAGTCCTTCGCCGTCAGGTACGCCTTTCCTAGTAGCGGATGATCCTGGGCAAGCAGCGCGGGCATGTCGTATTCGAACAAGGGGTGGTGCTCGATCCCCTTCCGCCGCTTCGCCGTCGAGACGATCACCAGATCGGCGCGGTTCTCGTCCAAGAGGCCGACGGGATCCGGATGGAATCCGGAAACGATGTCCATCTCAACATCCGGCCAACCTTCGCGGAGTTGATCCATCGCGGGCATCAGCCAATCGAAACAGGAGTGGCACTCGACCGCGATCCGGAGCGTGCCCGCGGTCCCCTGCCCGATGCGGGCCAGATCGCGCTCCGCGTCGCGCACCTGCCGCTTCACGTCGTACGCGAGCACGAGGAGCCGCTCGCCGGCGCGCGTCCATCGCAAGGGGCTGGTCTTCCGCTCGAAGAGCTCGAAGCCATAATGTTCTTCCAATCCTCGCATCTGGTGAGAGAGCGCGCTCTGGCTGAGCGAGACCTTTTCCCCGGCGCGAGTCAGGTTTCCCGTTTCGGCCAGGGCGATCAACGAATCGAGGTGCCGGATCTCAAGCATGCGGCCACCTTGCACCGGCCCCATCATGCATGCAATGGCCAATCACAATGAAGAGCATTCGTTTGGTTCATGTCGTCCCCATGCCCATCGTGAGGGCTGCATGAATGCATCCCTGACCACCCACATCGCCGGCTATCCCCGCATCGGCGAGAAACGCGAACTCAAGCAAGCCCTCGAGGCCTTCTGGCAAGGACGTCTCGACGCCGCCAGCCTCGACCTGACCGCCAGGGAGCTGCGGCTCCGCCATTGGCAGGATCAGGCGGACGCCGGTCTTCCCTTCGTCGCCGTGAACGACTTCAGCCTCTACGACGGAATGCTCGATCTCGCCTGCACGCTCGGCGCGATTCCCGAGCGCTTCGGTCCCGCCGCTTCGCCCGTCACCTTGGAGCGCTACTTCCGCATGGCCCGCGGTCGCAGCCGGGAGGGCGGTGCTCCCGATGTCGTGCCGCTCGAGCTGACCAAGTGGTTCGATACCAACTACCACTATCTCGTGCCCGAACTCTCGCCGGGACAAGCCTTCCACCTGTCATGGGACAAGGCTGTCAGCGAGACACGGGAGGCGGTCGAGGCAGGCTTCCGGCCGAAGCCGGTGATCATCGGCCCGGTGACTTTTCTCGCGCTTTCCAAGATGGAAGATGGCGATCCTCTTTCCCTGCTCGATGCTGTCGTGCCCGCCTTCCGCGACCTTCTGCAAGAACTCGCCGCCGCCGGTGCGGAATGGGTGGAGATCAGCGAGCCGATCCTCGCCTGCCGCCGGGACGAGGCCGTGCTCTCCGCCTTGGAGACGGCGTGGGATACGCTCCGGCCCCCCGCTCCGCTGAAACTGCTGCTTTCCATTCCCTTCGGCGGTCTCGGTGAATCACTGCCGCGCGTCTGCGCCCTGAAGACCGACGGCCTCCACATCGATGCCACCCGCGCCGCGGCGGATCTTCCATGGCTTCATGCGCACTACCCGCAGGGCCGCGTGCTATCTCTCGGCGTCATCGACGGGCGGAACATCTGGCGTGCGGACATCGAGGTCTTGCGCGCGCTTGTTTCCTCCTTCCGCGGCAAGCGCGACGGCAACAATCTCTGGCTGGGCACCTCTTGCAGCTTGCAGCATGTCCCGCACTCGCTGGCGGCGGAATCCGGCCTCGATCCCGATCTTCGCTCGTGGCTCTCCTTCGCGAAGGAAAAGCTTGGCGAACTCGCGGCGGTCGCCGCCAACGAGCCGAGCCCCGATCTCTCCGCCGCGGCTCGTTCGGCGCTCGCGAAGCGGCGGGCCCATCCGGGCGTGAAGATCCGGGAGGTAAGGGACAGCGTCGCGGCCCTCGACGAGTCGTCGGCCACGCGGGACATTCCCCTTGAGGAACGACTCCCGCTCCAGCGGAAGACGCTCGGCCTACCGCTCTTCCCCACCACCACGATCGGTTCCTTCCCGCAGACGGCGGAGATCCGTCGCTTGCGGGCGCGGCATCGCAAGGGCGAGTTGGGCGACAGCGCCTATGAAGCGGCGCTGGACACCGCCACACGCGAGGCGATCCGCCTGCAGGAGGATCTCGATCTGGATGTCCTGGTGCATGGCGAATTCGAGCGCACGGACATGGTCGAGTTCTTCGGCGAGAAGCTCGAGGGTATCGCGGTCACGGCCAACGGTTGGGTGCAGAGCTACGGTTCCCGATGCGTGAAGCCTCCCGTGATCTGGGGTGACATTGTCCGCCCCGAGTCGATGACCGTCGCGTTCAGCGCGAGGGCCCAGGCACTCACCGACCGGCCTGTGAAGGGCATGCTCACCGGCCCGATCACCATCCTTCAATGGAGCTTCGTCCGCGACGACCTTCCGCGCTCGCTGGTGGCGCTCCAGCTTGCGCTCGCGATCCGAAGGGAGGTCGCCGACCTTGAAGCGGCGGGGCTGCGCATCATCCAGGTCGATGAGCCCGGCCTGCGCGAAGGCCTCCCGCTCGATCCGGCGGCCCGCCAGAGCTACCTCGAGGCGGCGGTTCGGGCCTTCCGCGTCGCCGTGTCGGGGGTGCGGAGCGAGACGCAGATCCACACCCACATGTGCTATGCCGAGTTCGACGATGTCGCGGAATCCATCGCCGCGCTGGAGGCCGATGTCATTTCGCTCGAAGCGTCCCGCAGCCGGATGGAAGCGCTCAGCGCGATCGTCTCCGGGAAGATCGGCTCGGAGGTCGGTCCGGGCGTGTGGGACATCCATTCACCACGCGTCCCCTCGACGGAGGAGATGGTCGAACTGCTGCAACTCGCCAGCGGGGTATTGCCGGCGGAGCGCTTGTGGGTGAATCCCGATTGCGGACTCAAGACCCGCGGTTGGCCGGAAACCAAAGCCTCGCTGGCAAACATGGTGGCCGCCGCCAAGCAGCTCCGGAGCCTCGTTCTCGAACCGGCGTAGGCGATTGCAGGTCGGGCGGGTCACTTCGCCGCCCGCTCGACCTTCACATCCCCCGCTCCCAGCAGATCGCGGAGCCGGGTGCGCAAGCTGGACTCCACGATGTCCAATACGCCGCTGCGCTGGGCTTCCAGCCGCATCTGGAGGTTGAGCTCCTTGATCAGCTGTTCCCGGTCCTGAGAGGTGATCTCGTTCATCCAACCGTCCTTTTCGTTGAGTTGTTGGAAATCGATCAGCTCAACCGAAAGGATCTCGGGATCCGGGAAGCGAGCCACCGGCACGCCGTTTTCCATCCGCAGCGACACGCCGGGCTCAAGCTTGTAACCGGCGGTCACGCGGTATTCCCCCCGGATGATCAACCGCTTGGTCCCCGCCGGCAGGTATTTCAGCACGAAGGCCTCGTTCTCGAAGCTTCGGGTGGCGGACATCTTCATCTCGACCAAGGCCAACTCCGAGATCTGGTTGGTCTGGGAAATCTCGGCCCGGCCTTCGACGATCCGCGTGTCCGAACTGGTGATCGCCCCGAGCACCTTTTCCAATCCGGTCGCGGTGCTGCCCATCCCCCGTTCGACAATCCGGAGGCCGAGCCAAGCAAGACCCAAGAGGGCCGCCAGCACGCTGAGCCAGCGGACAGTCTTCCACAGTTCGGGTTGGGCGCTCATCGCAAGCAGGATAGGGACATCGCGAAGGCCGACAAGTGGAGACGATGCCCCGGTTTCCAATGGCTACCGGCGGGCCGCGGCCGATTTATCGGCAAGGTCGAAATTGGCATTTGGCATTTCGAGCCGCATCGCTTGGAGTCGCGGCCAGCCGATTCCCGCCAGTGAAAGCTCACGAACTCTACAACGCCGTCGATCCCGCCTTGGTCACCCAGATGCTGAACTGGTTCCGCGACCACGACCGGAACGTGTACCGCTCGGCGGTCTCGACGCTGGCCCAGTCCAAGAAGCTGCGGCTGGAATTCATCCAGAAGAAGCCGCTTCCGGAACAATACGCGTGGATCCTCAAGACCCTGCGGAGCAAACAGGCCGACACCATCGGCGAGCACTTGCTCCAGGCATGGTTCATGGCCGGCAACCAGGAAATGCTCGCAAAGTTCTGCGACGCCATGGGCATCGAGCACGACGGCAAGGGTTCCGTGACCGGCGACCTTCCCGAATCCCTGGATGCGGCGAAGCTCGATGAAGCGGTGGATACCCTGGTGGGTGCCTATGACCCGAAGCTCGTCACCCTCTACCTGCACGTTTTCAACCTGCAGGCTGCCGGCGGCTGGGATTCCCTCACGGCGAAGCTCGCGGCCGACGAGCGGCTGAAGCTGGCGTGATCACGGGTCTTCCGCAATCAGGAGGAGCGAGTCCTTGGGAGCAACCGCGGCGAGCTTGCCCCGGGCCATCATGTATTGGGAGCGGA
>CAMLOZ010000135.1 GCA_946481625.1 uncultured Haloferula sp.
GCCTCGACCGAGCATCCGGCGGCTCGCGATCCGTATTTCCTCTACGCGGCCAGCAATACGGGGAGCCTCGCGGGGCTGCTGGCGTATCCCTTTTTGATCGAGCCCTACAGCAGCCTTACCGATCAGCGCGTTGCATGGGCATGGGGCTTCGGTGGTCTGGGCTTGCTGTCCTTGGTCTGCGGTGTCCTGGCACGAAGGGATGCGGGAATTCCTGCCGGAGTGATCACGGAGGAAGAAGCGGCGGCCACGGGGTCGCAGCGGGTTCGCTGGGTGATCTTTGCCGCGGTCCCCTGTAGCCTGATGCTGAGCGTCACGACCTACATCTCGAGCGAGATCGCGGCGGTGCCATTGCTGTGGGTGATCCCCTTGGCCCTCTACCTCTCGACTTTCATCCTCGCCTTCGGGAGCCGCCGATGGTCGGGAGAGAGGTGCGGCCGTGTGCTCGTGCCCTTCCTCGTTGCGGTGGTGATGGTCCTCGCGATGGGGGCGACAACGCCGATTCCCTTGCTCGTGGTTCTCCACCTCGCGTGCTTCTTCCTCGCCGGGCTGGCCTGTCACGTGAGGCTGGCGGCCATCCGCCCGCCCGCGCGTCGTCTCACGGAGTTCTACTTCTGGACCTCCGTCGGAGGCGTGACCGGTGGCGCGTTCAATACCTTGCTTGCGCCGCTGGTTTTCCGCTCCACCGCCGAGTATCCGTTGATGCTCGTGGCGGCCGCGTGGTTGGTGATTCCGGTGCGGGGCGGCTCGCGGTCGAGTTTCTTGTGGGGACTACTTCCAGCCCTATGGGCAGCGGCCGCGATGCGGTGGTGGCCTGCGAACGGAGAGGAAACGGGCTTACGGCAACTGGTCGCATTCGGAGTTCCGGCCCTGGGGTGCTTCGTGATGTCGCGCGGCCGTGGCAAGTTCGCCGTGGCTATCGCCGGACTGCTCGCGGTCGCCCACTTCCTGCCGCCACATGGAATGCGAACGCTCCATGCCACTCGCAGCTTCTTCGGGATTCATCGCGTGACCAGGGATGCGAAAGGAGAGTTCCACTATCTCTTCCACGGCAAGACGGTCCACGGCATCCAGAGTCTCGATCGGGAGGGGGGGAAGACTCCCTTGGGCTACTACCACCCGGCAGGCCCCTTGGGCGGGATCTTTGCAAGCCGGGGACGGGGTGCGGTTGCCGCCGTGGGGCTCGGTGCCGGTGCGGTCGCGGCTTACGGAAAACCGGGGCAGGAGTTGGTCTTCTACGAGATCGATCCGGCGGTGAAGTCGATCGCTTCCGACCCGCAGTACTTCAGTTATCTTTCCCGTTCGCAGGCGGACATCGCGATCGAGACCGGCGATGCCCGGCTCAAGCTCGGCCCGGCTCCCGCCGGGCACTATGAGCTGATCGTGATGGATGCGTATGGATCGGATTCCGTGCCCGTTCATCTTCTCACGCGGGAGGCCATGAATCTCTACATCCGCAAGCTGGCACCGGGCGGGTTGATCGCCTTCCATGTCTCCAATCTTCACATCGATCTCCGGCCGGTGGTGGCGGCCTTGGCAGGCGATGCCGGACTTGCGTGTGTTTTCCGCGAGGATGTGGATTTTCCCGAAGAGGAGCAGGCGAAGGGACGCTGGCCATCGCGCTGGGCGGTGGTCGCACGAACCACCGCGGATCTCGAACCACTCATCCGGATGGGAGGATGGGAGGATCTGGAGGCCGGTCCGCGTTTGCCGGTGTGGACGGATGATCACTCCAGTATCCTTCCCTTGCTCGACCTGCGACTTCGCTAAACGCGCATTTCAACCCTTTCGTCCGGCGATCCGGGTGTTAGACTTCGCGGGTGTTTCGCATCCGACGGCTCCGATCGATCCTCTTCTGGCGGCGCATGTGCCGCCGCTGGGTGCATCATCGACATACGGACAACGCGGCGGCCCTTGCCTTCTACGCCCTGATCTCCCTGCCGCCCTTGCTTCTGATCGGGGTGACGGTGGCGGGCCTTATTCTCGGCGAAAAGGCCGCCCACGGCGAACTGGAGAAGCAACTGGCCGCGGTGCTCGGCGGCGAGCTCGCGCGCACCATCGAGAGCATCGTGGAGGGAGCCCGCATCGCGCCGCGTTCCCAGCCGCTGGCCTTTGTCGTGGCGATGGTCACCTTGGCCTATGCCGGTTCCCATGTGCTTTCCCAATTGCGCAAGACCCTCAATGTCGTGAACGAAGCCGCTCCGGCGGATCCTTCGCGTCCTTGGTTGCGGCGGATCGGGGCTCGGGCGTTGTGCGCCGCCCTGATCCTGTCGTTCGGGGTTCTTCTGGTGGTCGCCACCGCGGCGCAGGGCTTCGCGGCTTATGTGGCTGCACGCATGGAGGCACCATGGCTGGCGGAGCTTGATTTGCTCCAGCGCTTCGGTTGGCTTACGACCTACCTGCTGCTAACGATTGCCTTCGCGCTGATCATGAAGGTGCTGCCGCGCCGGCGGCCGCAATGGAAGCATGCGTTCGTGGGTGCGGCCTTCGCCGCCGTGACCACGGGTTCGCTGAAGAGCGTGCTCGATATTTACCTGCGCCACAGCTTCTGGGGATCCTTTATCGGCGGCGGGCTGAATCTCCTGCTGTTCCTTTTCTGGCTCTTCGTCTCGATCCAGTCCTTTCTCGCCGGGGCGGAGATTGCCGCATGGTTGGGACGGACCCAGCGGCGCAAGGGCGCTCATGGCGAAGCAATCTCCCGCGCCGCCACCAAGTAGGCACGGGCCGGGCTCGCTTGGTTGAGAAGCATCACTTCCTGCATCGGGCCGGGACGACGGCGGTCCCAGCGGTGCGGGTAGCGGCCGTTCTCGTCGCGCATTTTCTCACGGAGATGGACAAGGCAGCGGCTCACTGTTTGATGCCAGCGCGGATCCTTGTCGCGATCATGGAGTTCCAGGAAGGACTCCAGCAAAAGGTGCGCGAACCGCCCGCTGTCGGAGATCGCGCCGGAGGGATGGATCCACTGCTTCTCCGCGGCGGTGGCGATGCGCTTGGCCTCGTCGAGGTAGCCGGCCTCTCCGGTGATCTCGTGGAGGAGGCAGTTCGCGCGGATCATCAGCGCCGAGTTGTAGGTGAACTTCCGCCGGTCGATGCGGCCATTGAGGCGGATGTTGTCCCAGAAGAGACCGTCCTGATCCTGGAGTGTCCTGCGAGTCCACGTGTAAAGGCGCCTCGCCGTCTCCAGATACTTTTCGTCCTTGGTAAGCTGATGAAGCCGCAGCGCGGATACGATGGCCGGGGCGTTCGTGCAGGTATTCTTGGATTCCTTCGCCACCTCGCGCCAGTAGAGCCCGCCGCCGAGCTTGTCGTCTTCCCCGCTCATTACGAAGCGGAAGGTGGCCTCGGCACGGTCGAGATACCTCCTTTCCTTGGTCAGCTCGTGGACCTCCGCGAGCGCGAGGACAAGCCAGGCGTTGTCATCGTAGTAGCGGTCGGAGGCCTTCGGTCCGGGCTGGACGTCGAAGCCCTCGATGCCGTCGTGCTTCCACCAATACACTTGGATCGCATCGGCATACTCCTGCAGCGGGCTGAGGTATTTCTCCGGTTCCAGGCTCGCGGCCGCCGTCAGCGCGGTCAACTGCACTCCAACACCCCACATGAAGGCAGGGTGATCCGGCTTTTTCTCCACGATGTTCGCCTTCTCCGCGTAGAGCTTTTTCTCGGGAAGCCACATATCCTTCCGGATTACCTCCATGGCCTCCGTCCCCCAGTCCTTGAAGGGTGGGGGAGTCGTCTTCCCGGGTTCGGCCTGACCCAAGACAGGGGTCAGGGCGAGGAGTGCGAAAGCGCGCCGGAATTGGCCTGCAGAAAGTGTTTGCAGAAGCATGCTCCCGATTCGTAGCAAACCGCCCGAATCTTGCGCGAGTTCAACGTTTCCCGAGAATCATCGCGAATCCGCCGCCAGGTTCCATGCTCACGGTGATCGTTTCGCCCGCCTTGGTGCCGCTTTTCCCGATCTTGAGCTTGGTTTTCTCGCCGGGGACATCGGCGTAGCTCAGACGGTTCCAGTCGCCTGCACCGATGAAATCGAGATCGAAGGAGAAATCCTTTTTCCCGTCGCTGCCATTGATGACGGCCACCCACCATTGGTCTCCGGAATGACGGGCGAGCGCCGCAATCTCGCCGATCCGACTGCCGGACAGGACTTGACATGACAGGGCGACGGGTCCCGCAACTTTTTGCCGGGCATCCGGTTCGACTCCTTGTGTCCGGCGGTCTTCCGCCAATTTCCATCGTCTCCTTCGCTATGAAAAACCTCTTCCTTCCGATCCTGTCTGCCGCGGTTCTCCTTTCCGCCTGCGACAAAACCGAGGAACAAGCCTCGGCGAAGGACACGAAGACCAAAACCTTGAAGCCGTTGGGAGCGAACCGATCCAAGAGCCAAGCTCCGTCGCAGGAGGCGATACCACCGCAAGACCTAGGCCCCGCATCGCCCGAGGCACTTGCCGATGGCTCCACAAACGCGGTGCCGCCGTCCCAACCCATTGCCCCGCTCGCCCAACAATCGGTGCCGGGAGCGACGGGGGGACCGCTCACCCAGGAGCAACGCGATGCCTACCGGGCCGACCGACAGGCCCGGCGCGCCGCGCAGATCAAGGTGGACCTGGCCGCCCGCTTTAAGGAACGCGATGCCGATGGCGACGGCCTGCTTGCGCAAAGCGAAGTTCCGGAACGGATGCAGCGCGGGTTTTCGCGTGCGGATGCGGACGGCAACGGCTCCCTCGATGCGACGGAGCAGGAAACGCTCATCCAGAACATGTCCGAACGCATGGCGGAACGTGGCTCGCAGGACGACCGCCGCGGCTTCGCGCGACGCGCCGGGCGTGGCCGGAATTGATCCGCGCGACCGGGGTCACTCGTGCCAGTGGTCCGCCACCCACGGAGCGGCCAGCACCCGGTGATGGATCTTCCCATCGCTTACCCCATTCACCGCATCGGGCGGGTCGGGCTTGCCGTGGAAGACGAGAAACTTCGCGCCCTTCGGTTTCTTCGGAGCGCTCACCAGATTGAGAGGGAAGGGCGGTCGGCAGTTGTACTTGAAGCTCCGAACCCACTCCTCGGGCCACCAGTAGCGCTCCTTCATGGCGTAGGTAAGGAAGGCCTGCTCGGTCTGGAAGATGGAGCGGTCCTGCGCGCGGTCCATTTCGCGGATGAATGTGTCGTAGATGTACTGCGACTTCCCGGCCTCAAACCGGAAGATCGAGGAATTCCCGATCTCAGGCCGTTTGCGCAGGATTTGTTTCCGCCGCTCGATCCAGTTGTGGATGATGCAGTTCTTCCCCGGCTGGTAGTCGAAGAAGCAATCGACGGAATCCAGCACTACCAGATCGAGATCGAGGAAGAGCGTCGGCCCTTCGAGGTCCGCGAAGCCGTCGCGGGTCATCATCAGCTTCAGGAAGACGTTCGGCCACTTCGCCTGCGTGATCCCGGGATTCCCGGGGAAGGGGTAAGTCTCGATCCCTTCGACCAGTCCCTCCGTGTTGTCCGTGAGGCACACGAAGCGGAAGGGCCGTGACAGGCTCCGGCCGAGTGACCGGAAGAGGATATTGACGTAGCTGGCGGGGTATCGCTTCCCCCACTTCATGCAGATCACATTGACTGGCGCGCCGGGCATCGGTGGCGGGAAGAATGTCCGCGGGAATGCCTGCGGCAAGGGTCAATCCGGCTCAGGCTTCGTCGCGGTAGGCCTCGGCCCGGCCATTCTCGATGCAGGAGGAAAGCCAATGGATCAACTGGTCGATCTCCGGGCTCTCCCGGCGCAGGCCGTCGAGCGCCTGCCAGTCGATGTGCTGGCGGGAATGTGGGGCCGCGATGCGATGGAAGTCGAGGCGTTCCATCAACGCTTCGGTCTCCTTCGGGTGGGCGTTGAGAATGTTTGCCGGCCGCGGCAGGTCGTCGAGCGCCTGCGGGGTGAGGCCGAAGGAGATGACACCGACGCCGAAGGCCGCATTGAGGCGGCGCAGTCCGTCGGCCAAGGCCTCGTCCTCCACCGGGGCGGCGTAGATCAACTCGCCGCCCTGGGCCCAGATCGAGGCCGAGAGGGCCTGGAAGAAATCCTCGCGGAAGCTGCCGAGCGAAGGCTGGATCCGCAAGCGGGCGGCATGGAGACGGAAGGGTGGCAAGCCCATCCGCTGCTTCAGCGAAAGCATCGATGGATCAAGGGTCAGCTCACCGTCCGGACCTTCGTCCGTTTCCCAGTCCACCAGCACGACCTCCGGGAATTTCCAAAGATTCCCCAGCGGCGAGCCTTGCGTGAAGGCGTGACGGAAGACGAAGGGGAAGCGCCCGTTCACGTCGTAGTAGCGCATCACCACCGCGCGAAACTTCCGCAGACGCTCCAGCGCGAGATCGACGGCCTCGTGATCGGAGCCGAACTCGTCGAGACGGCCGTGGCTCAGTGCCAGCAGTTCCTGGGCACCCGTCAAAGCGGGCACGGGGGCGGTCCGGCGGTAGTAGCCCTGGCCCTTTTCCACCTTAGCGATCGGCGAGGCCGGATCGCAGGACATGATCGAAAAGTGATAGCGGAGCGAGGCGTCCGAATAGGCCCCGTTCAGTTGCAGCCTCGCCAGTCGGATCAGCTCCGTGCCTTTGATGGACTCGGCCGGATTGCTCGGCAACAAGGGCGGGAGGATCTCCGTAAGCTGCGTGCGTAGGCTCATGTGGGTGAGGTAAGGGGCGTCGCTGGTGGCCGTGCGGGAATTCCACTTCGCCGCCGCGCCCGGCATCAAGCACCTAATGGCAGTAATTTGAAAAATCCCGGTCATCCGGAACGCTCTTTTTGCGAATCCTTAGGTTCGCTTGCGCAAGCCGCTCTCCGGGATCACTGTCCCACACCGCTCATGAAGCCTTTCCTTGCCGCCGCTTTTCTCTTCGCCGCCGTCGCCCCGCTCCGTGCGCAGGCACCCGATCCGAACCAAATGATCCGGAACATCCGGCTCTCCGCGACCCTGCAGGAGTTCGATCTCAACGGCTCGATCCGGGGTGGCGGGAAAAAGTTCCCCATCGGGCTCGCCGTGCGCGAGGAGAACATGCAGTTCAACCTCGGCAACGGGGAGCGCTTCCACATCCGGCTCGGCGACGAGAAGGCCGACCTTTTAACCGTCGCGGACGACGGCAAGACGACGCGGTTTCCCGCCGGCAAGCTTTCCCAGTCGATCGCTACGACCGACGTCACCTATGAAGACCTGACGCTGCGTTTCCTTTATTGGCCCAATGCGCAGTTGGAGGGGGAGGAGAACATGAACGGTGCGGACTGCCATCGCATCCGTCTCGAGAATCCTGGCGGGCAAGGGGCTTACAAGGTCGTTTATGTCTGGGTGCACAAGAGATACGGTGCCTTTTGGCAGATCCGAGCTCACGACCGGGCGGGCAAGCCGATCAAGGAATTCCTGGTCAACGACGTGATGCAGCTTCCGGGAAAGAAGGCTTACACGGTGAAGTCGATGCGGGTGAACACGTTGGAAGAGCGGGGAAAGGAATACCGCACCAAATCGGTGACTTATCTGGACTTCGAGAACCCGAAGAAGCGTCCGCCCGCAGGCCCCAAGCGCTAGGCGTCCTCCGCAAGGAAAGCGTTCGACCGCCGTTCGCTACCCATCGTCGTGGATGGCCCGTGACCTGGAAGGAGGATGGTCTCCGGGGGCAGGGTCATCACTTCGGCCCGAAGCGAGCTTAGCGCCTGCCGGTAAGGTTCCCCGGGGGCACAGCCACCCATCGACCCGGCGAAGAGCGCATCCCCGGTCACGCAAACGGTCGTGTCCAATCCCTCGATCACATAGCCGACCGCCCCCCGGCAGTGACCCGGAAGACCGATCACACGGATGTCGAGCATGCCGCAGCGGAGGCGATCTCCGGGTTCAGGCCATGTCCCGCCGGGATGTCGTGCCATGCCACCCAATCCTCGCAAGCCGCCGATGTGATCGCCGTGCTCGTGGGTGATGAGGACGTCCACGGAGGAAATGCCAAGACCCTCCAAGGCCCTCCGGACATCGTTCGGGCCATCCCCGGT
>CAMLOZ010000136.1 GCA_946481625.1 uncultured Haloferula sp.
GGCTTGTTGACGTTGCGGCACGGCTTGCTGACGCCGCTGTGGAGCTGCCTGGCGCTGGGGCGCCGCTTGCCGTTGGGGCGCGACCTGTTGGCGACGCTGCGGGGTAGGATTCACCTGCTGGCGTTGCGGATTCCGTTGCGGGACGGCTTGCTGTTGACGACGCGGCTGGGTTTTGGGTGTGGCGCGGTCAGGGGCACGGCGCGGGGTAACGTCCGCGTTGCGGCCGGGAGTCGGGCGGACCTGCGGTTTCGGGGTCACGCTATCGCGATTCGCGGCACCGCCTTGGCCTTGGCGGCGATTGACTTGGGGAACCGCCCGCTCCGGGGTACCGTCGCGTGGGGTGCGTTGGGCCAAGCCGCCGTTCCGACGGGCGGCGTTGTCGCCTCGGGCGATGTCGCGGGCGCGTTGGCCTTGGCCGCCGCGGACGATTGTTTCCGGGCGGACGCGGGTACCGCGGGCTTCAGGACGACGCGGCGGAGCCTGATTCTGCGCGAACTGTTCGGCATTGCGGCCTACGACCGGCGAGCGGCGGAGCTTCTCACGGGCCACGGCCAAGCGCTGGGCTTGGGCATCGGCACGACCGGGACGGGCCACCTCAAGCTGACGACGGGCTTGTGCAAACTCGCGCACTTGCTGGCGTTGCTGCACGAATTGGTTGCGGCGTTCCTGGTTGATCTGGCGGAAGCGTTGACCGCCGACCGGGTTCCGCGCGAAGCCGTCGAGCGTGCTGGCGAACAGGCGGCTGCGGCCGATGTCGTCGTTGCTGAAGCGGTCGCCGCGGAAGTCGCGCATCGCCGCCCAGGTGCGGAACGGACGGGCGTCCGCATTGGCGCGCAGGAAGTCGAAGCGGTCGCGGAACCGGTCGCCCCAGCCGATGTCGTGGCGGTGACGCCAGCGGACATGGGCCCAGATCGGATCGTAGTAACCGCGGCGGCTATGCCATGCGTAGGAAGCGAAGAACCCGAGGTCGCTGTAGCGCGGTGCATAGTAGTCCCCGAAATAGTAGTGGCAGAAGCGCGGGCGCACCCAGAAGTGGTCCGTGAAGACATTGAGGCTCACGACAACACTAGGAGTGTAGTAGTAGCCCGGGTCGTGCCACAGGGGACGATGGAAGTGCACGGGGGCAAAAAGGATCCCGCGGCGCGCGATGGCATAGTCCCAGTAGCCGTCCACATAGCAATAGCCGCGCGGGGACCACACCCAGCGGGACGGCACCCAGGTCCAGTCCGGGCGCAGGGGAGTCCAGTAGCCGGGGCTCCAGACGTAGCGGGTTTCGACGTAGCGCCAGTTACCCGGGATCCAGGTATGGTCGTCGCCGGGAGATTCGACATTCGGTCCCGCGTCCACGGTGGCGGGCGGGGCTTCCTCGACGTAATCGACCTCGGTAGTCGTGGAGTCGGCCCAGTAGCCGGAAGTCCATTGCCACTGGCTGCCGCCGATGTCGCTCCAGTAGCCGGGCACCCACTGGCGGCCGGGCGGGATGTTCCGCCACACGCCGCTGATCCAAAGGAAGTCGTTCGTGTCGTCGTCCCACGCCCAGTAGCCGGAGATCCAGGTCACGTTGTCGCCTTCGAGTTCCTGTTCCGGCGGGAGTTCTTCGATGGGAGACGGCGGAGCTTTGGCGACGATGAAGCCGGGCTCGGGCTTGAAGCTCACGGCCTCCGCGAATGCCTCGTGGACCGGGCCGCGGGTTAGAATTTCAACGTTCTGGTTCGCGGTCGCCTCCACCTCCGTGGAGGGTGCCTGCGCCGCCGCAGGAAGCAGTAGCGGCCCGCTTGTCGTCATGACAGCGAGAGCCCCGATGATGGAGAAGTATCGTGGTTTCATGGTTCCTCTCGGTTCGCAGTAATATTCAACGGGCAGACGATACCTGCCCGGGATTTATTCATCGCAGGACTCCGGCCAAGCGCTCGCCATCCGGGGACGCACTAGGAATCAGCGAGATAAGACAACGGACAAAAAATCGATTCAAACGATTCCTCTCCAACCGTGCGGGAAAGGGTTGCGGGATGCATGATGGGGCGGTCATATGCTCCGGCATGGTGGTTGAGAAGGTGAAGTACGTGATCTGGGCGGCGGATTGGCAGCGATGCCTTGCGTTTTACCGGGATCTTTTCGGCGGTGTGGTCAGCTTCGAATCGGAGACTTGGAGCGAGATCGTCATCGCCGGAGCAACGATCGGCGTGCACGGCGGAGGCGAGGGCAAGCGGACTTGGACCGGCCTGTCATTCCAGCTCGATGATCTCCGCGCCGGGATCGCGCGCCTGGCGGAGTGCGGCGGGGCATTGACCCGTGAGCCGGAAGACACTCCGGAGGAACCCATTCATCTCGCGATGTGCGTGGATACCGAGGGAAACGAGTTCATGATGACGCAGCGAAGGGGCTAATCAGACCGCGTCCGGAGTTCTCCGCGCGTGTTTGAAGCGTCTTGTGTGAATAATTTGAGGGGAGGGGGATTGAACTTGTCCCCTTGTGGGATCCGCGGATAGCAGGGGCCGGTCCTCCACTCCGTTCCGTCCTCCTCTTATGATATCTCCCCCCTTCCGCTTGTACCGATGGGTACTGGCATTCGTGTTGGTAGCCCTTGCTGCGACGGCAACCGCTCAGATGCAGTGGGTCGCCAGCGATCGTCAGGGGGATGAAGTGAGGTTTCTCTATGGAGACCGGGTCCGCCGCTATGATCTCAATACCCAATCGTGGCTGGCCGCTTTCACCTTGCCCCGGGCGAATGCGGTGGCCATGGCGGCCGACGCGGAGGGATCGGTGGTCGCTTACGGCAGCTCGGTTTATCGCTACAGCGCTGCTTTCACGGACGAGAGCTTGGTAGGCAGCACGTCCAGCGCGATCCAGTCGGTCTTCTTGGACGGCGATCTGGTGATCGCCGTGCATTCCACCGGCCTTTACGGACGCATCACGATTTTCAACCGCAACACCGGGGCGGTGCTTTCTTCGGCCAATACCTATGTGGATTCCATCTACGGGGCCAGCCATGCCAAGGGATCGAACCGTCTCTATGGCCGCAGCCAGGGAGTCAGCCCCTCGGATATTGTCACCGCGAGCTACACGGATGCCGGCATCGTGACGGGCCCTTCCGACAGCCCCTACCACGGCGACTATGCGGGTGCCTCGAAGACTTGGATCTTCCCCGATGAAACCCGGGTGGTCGATTCCTCCGGCACCGTCTATAATACCCCGGGTTTGAGCTATTACGGAAGCTTTGCCGGGACGCTCACCGATATCGCTTTCAATGGAGACGTGCCGATTGCCCTGCGCGGCAACGAACTCATCTCCTTCACCCATACCTTGCTTGAGGCAGGCCGCGCTCCCGTCACGGCCACGGCAAACAGCGAGCTGCAGGTGACCGCATCCGACGCCTACGTCTTCAGCCCCACCAATGCGGACCCTTCCGTCGAGGTGGTTGCCCTGACCGCGATCAAGGCTCCGGAGCCGGGGTCGCCGGTCAATCCGGAAGGATTGGCGTACACCGTGGACGATGTCTTTACGGACAAGGACGGGAACCTGCTCCTCTTTAGCAAGGCCCAGATGAGCCTCTTCCGCTGGTCCCCCTCAAGCCGCTCGTACACCGGCAGCTTTCCCCTGATCGGCGCACCGCTGTATGCCGCGTACTCGAAGGAGAATCACACGGCCTATTTCGCCTACGAGAACCAGATGGTGCGGAAGATGGATCTCTCCGAACCCGAGCCCCAGGAGACCGCTTTCTTCAACCTGCCCGGTGTCCCCCGCGGCCTGGCCACCGCCGGATCCTTTGTCTTCGCCTCGGACCCGTCGGGCGCCTGGGGATCGCACTACGTCTTCGCCGCGGATGGCACCATGACCCACTCGCTTGACTGGAACTACTACTCGCGCGTGTGGGAGTGGGATCCGGTGAAGCGGCGGATGTATTTCTTCCGGGACGATAGCAGCCCGAACGACCTTCACTTCGAGACCATCGACGAAGCCGGGAAAATCGTCGGGGAAGGTGAAACGCCTTACCATGGCGACTTCAGTGCCGTGCCGCCGATCCGCGTGAGTCCGGATGGTAACCGGGTGATCATCGGTAGCGGGGTGGCTTTCCAGACCGATGGCATGAGCAAGGCCGCCAGCCTCGCGAATGATTTCAGCGACGCGGTGTGGCGCGGAGACAAGCTCTTCACCATCCGCCTCATCAATGGAGTCACCCAGCTCCAGGCTTGGGAAGGACCGCAGTTGTTGCCCGGCTCGCTGGTCCGTCAATTCAGCGGAACCCCGGTGCGCTTGCTCGATACCAAGGCGGGACTGCTCCTTATCACCTCGGTGGATGGGACCCCGCGTTTCATCCTGCTGAATGCCAGGTTCAAGACGATCTTCATGTCTCCGAGCAAACCGGCGGCACCTGCCGATCTCGCCCTGGTCGCGCGGACGGTGAACTCCGTGACCCTCTCGTGGGAGGACATGTCGGACAATGAGGATGGCTTCCGGGTGGAATACCTCGATGACCAGGAAGCGTGGGTGAAGGCCGCGACCGTCCGTGCCGGCGTGACCCGCGCCAAGGTGGGCAAGCTCAAGCCGGAGACCACCTATCGCTTCCGGGTCGTGGCGACCGCGAAGAGCCTGGTGTCCACCGCTTCCAACGAGGTTTCCGCGACGACGCTGAGTTCCGCGAAGCAACCGGCGGGCGAGCCCTATTTCCTGCGCGTCAGCCGGATCTTCAACGACCGCATCACGCTCGAATGGCAGGACAATGGCCACAAGGAGTCGGGATTCCTCATCTATCGCTCCACTTCCCCCTCGGAAATGGGCTCCGAGCTTCCGGTGCCGGCGAATGCCACCAGCTTCACCGACGGCGGCTTGGTAGCCTCGACCACGTACTACTACCGCATCCAGATCGTGGGGAAAGGGGTCGCGGGCGATCTTTCCGGCCAGGTCAATGCAACGACCGGGTACGGCTCCTACCGGCCCAGCGCGCCCGGCAGCCTGAAGGCCGTGATGGACGGCTCCGGTGCGGTCCTCCTTACCTGGAAGGACAATTCGATGAATGAGGAGGAATTCATCATCGAGCGCAGTTCACCGGGGACGACCTGGGCGGAGACCGGAAGGGCGGGCTACAATGTGACAAGCTTCACCGATGCTACGGTGAGCCCGGGCACGAGCTACACTTACCGCGTCAAGGCATCGAATGCGGCCGGAAGCTACACCTCCTACACTGTCACCATCACCACGCCGAAGCTCGGTGGCGAATTCGCGGGACATGCGATCCGCTGGGGAAATGTTTACTACTTCGCCTTCAAGTCGCCGAACCGGATCGAGCGCTACAACCTTGCCAAACGCTCCTGGTTCAAGCCGATCATGCTCGAAGCCGAGCCCAGTGCCTTGTGGGCGGATGAATCCGGGATATTCGTGGCCGAGGACCGCGCGATCGTCCGTTACAAGCTTAACGGCACCGGCCGCACGCCGCTGGCGAATGGCGAAGGCCAGGTGACGGCGCTTTTCACCGCGGGAAGCGTGCTCGCGTTCAACAGTGGCGACGGCTTCACGACACTCGACAAGCTGAACGGGAACTTTCTTTCGACCTTCGACTATTGGTACCAGCCCTCCGGGATCTCGTCGTTGCCGGGTTCAGACACCGTTTACTTCCGCAGCAGCTATGGCTCCGGAATCCATTCCTTCGAGATCGGCGCGGACGGTAAACTCGTGAAAAGCATGCAGAGCCCGTACTCGTCGAGCTACTCCTACCCCAAGCGGACCTTCGTCTTTCCGAATGGTGCCCGGGTGGCGGACGATAACGGCAACGTCTATGCATCCGATGCCCTCGCATACAACAACAGCCTCGGCGGGGCATTCACCGACCTGAGTTTCCACGGCCAGGATATCCCCATCGTCCTGAGGGAGCAGAAGCTCGTCGCCTACAGCAACTCGTTCCTTGAGGCCGGCTCCTATGATCTCGGTGCCGCGGGCCTGCGTGTGGCCGTTTCCGGTCAGAACGCGATCGTCTTTTTCGACGATGGAAGCTCCGAGCGCGGTTTGCGGGTGCAGGTCGTGCCCCTCTCCCTGTTGGCCGCACCGGTTCCGGGCGCACCGATCGATCCCCGCGGGCTGGCCTTCACGCCGGACGACGTCTTCGTCGACAAGAACGGCGAAGTGCTGCTTTTCAGCAAGGGACAGCTCAGCCTCTTCCGCTGGTCGCCCGCCACAAAGCAGTACCTCCCCACATACCCGCTGCTGGGCGCACCGGCTTTTGCCGGATACTCCAGCGAGAACCACCGCGCCTACTTTGCCTACGACAGCCAGATGGTGCGCGAGATGGATCTCTCCGCGGCCGAGCCGGTGGAGAGCCCGCTCTTCAATCTGCCAAGCCCGCCGCGTGGTTTCGTCCTGGCGGGGGAATTCCCCTACGTGGCCACCAGCAACGGCCTGAAGACCTTCACCCCCGCCGGCGAGGCCATCACGAACGGCGGCTTCACCTACTACTACGGAAACCATAATACTTGGGATCCGGTAAACCGCCGCGTCTATCATTTCCGCGATGGAACCAGCCCGGGCGATCTCCACTACGATGCGATCAGCGCGAGCGGCGAGATCACGGGAGGAGGCGAGACCCCCTACCATGGCGATTTCACCCCCCTGAAGCCGATCCGCGTGAGCCCGGATGGCTCCCGCATCGTGATCGGCAGCGGTGTCGTGTTCGATGCCACGGGCTTGACCAAGGTCGCCTCGCTCGCGAACGCCATCACGGATGCCGCGTGGTTTGGCGAGCGTCTTGTCACCGCGCGCCTGATCAACGGCATCACGCAACTCCAGACATGGACCGGCCCGCAATTCGTTTCCGGTCCGGACGTGCGGCAGTTCACCGGCACGCCGTTGCGTTTGCTGGTGCTGGATTCCAGCCGCCTGCTTCTCATTTCCCTGGTCGATGGCGTCCCGCGCTACACCCTGCTCGACGAGGAACTGGAACCCACCTACATCTCCCCGACGAAACCGGCGCCGCCCTCCGGCCTGGTTGTCACGGGCCGCGGCACCACGACGGTTAGCCTGAGCTGGACGGATGGCTCCGACAATGAAGACGCCTTCCGGATCGAGTACCGCACGGTCGCGGGCGAGTGGGTCCAGGGCGGTACCGCCGCGGCGGACGCCACGACCGGCACGGTCACCGGGCTTGCCCTGGGCACTACCTATGAGTTCCGGGTGGTGGCCACTTTGGCCGATCTCGCATCGTCGCCGAGCTCTTCCGTTTCCGCTATCACGCTCACGAGCCCCGACCAACCGGTGGGCGAGCCCTACGGCCTGAAGATCACCCGCGTCTTCCATAATTCGATCACGCTGGAGTGGACCGACAATGCCACCAATGAAACGGGCTTCCGCATCCTCCGCTCCTCGACTCCGGACGGCCCCGTCACCGAGTCCGTGGTCGCAGCGGGAACGGTCGCCTTCACCGCGACCGACCTCCTTCCGGCGTCGCTGTACTATTTCCGGGTCCAGGCGGTGAACGGAGCCTTGGCCGGCGATCTCTCCGCGCAAGTCAGCGACCACACGCTTTCCAGCGCCACCTCGCCGGCGGCACCCTCGAGCCTGGCCGTCGCTTCCAAGACCGCGAACAGCGTGACGCTGACGTGGAAGGACAATGCGAAGAACGAGGAAGGCTATCTCGTCGAGCGCTCCGACAGCGCCGCGGTCGTTTGGACCCAGATCGGTAGCCTGCCCTTCAACTCGGTCACCTTCGCCGACAGCTCCGTTGCGCCAAACACGATCTACAGCTACCGGGTCAAGGCCGCCAACGCGACGGGCACCGCCTCCTCCAGCGTGGTGAAGGTCACCACGCCCAAGCTCGGCGGCGAGTTCGCCGGCCGGTCGATCCGTGCGGGAGACGTCTATTACTTCGCCTTCAACTCGCCGAGCCGCATCGAGCGCTACGATCTCGCGTCCCGTTTGTGGCTC
>CAMLOZ010000137.1 GCA_946481625.1 uncultured Haloferula sp.
TTCAACATCAACGTGACCGGTTCCTACTTCGTGGCCGATGAGGCGGCAAAGACTTGGAAGGAGCAAGGCCTCAAGGGCAACCTCGTCCTCACCACCAGCGCGAACGCTGCGGTGGCGAAGAAGGGCAGCCTCGCCTACGACACCTCGAAGGCCGCGGCCAACCACCTCGTCCGTGAGCTTGCCATCGAGCTCGCACCGCTGGTGCGGGTCAATGGCGTGGCTCCCGCGACCGTGGTGCAGGGTTCCGCCATGTTCCCGCGCGACCGCGTCATCGGCTCGCTCGCGAAATACAACATCCCCTACACGGACGATGAGGCCACGGAGTCACTGGTCGGGAAGCTCGCTCAATTCTATGCCGACCGCACACTGACCAAGGCCCCGATTACTCCGGCGGATCAGGCGGAGGCGTATTTCCTGCTGGTGACAAGCCGCCTTAGTAAAACGACCGGCCAGGTGATCACCGTGGACGGTGGCCTGCACGAGGCGTTCTTGCGCTGAGGTGCCGACTGTAAGTATTGGCTCATCCGGTCGCGTTTTGCTTGTGCGAGACGCGGCCCTTTTGTTGCGGGGCTGCGGGAACCGCGTGCCTTTGTGTTTTGCCATCCTTGTTTCGGCATGTCCGTTCCTCCGGGCCAAGATGCGGGAGTTCGAGGACGCCAGCGGCCGCAAGCTGCAAGCCGTGGTGTTGGACGTGGTTCAGAGAGATCGACAAGAGCTACCTGAAACGCTGGCAGGAAGATCAGGCGAAGGCTCAAAAGACCAAGTTGTCGGACGAAGCGGAGGGAAATCCAGCTCTCGGGCCAGTTCGATCATAGCGGAGAGGCAGGTTTGGCTAGTCCCTTGGTGGCGGCACGAAAAAGCACCGGCCCTTGCGGACCGGTGCCCAACCGGGATGCAGCTATGAAAGCGATTAGAAGGAAGAGCGGAAGCCGACGAGCCAGGTGAGCGCGTCCACATCCTCATCGCCCACGTTTGGAGTCGTGAGATTGGCATACTCCGCACCGGCCTGGATCTTCAGGTTGTCCCCGCAGATCAGGTAGTTCATGCCCGCGTAAACGGTGTGCAACTCGTCGCCGCGGCCGCCGTTGACGATGTTCGGGTTGCCGCCGCCGCCGTAATTGGTGGCGCGCACGTAGCGGCTGTTCATGTGGATGCCTTGGGCTTCCTCGGCACCGGCGTAAGCGTATTGGACCACCGCTTGCAGCTTGGCCGGGACGATCCAGTAGTAGGGGGTCGCCACGAAGCCCCAGAAGTTGCCGCGGCGGGCGGCATTTGCCTGCATCTCAGAGCCGCCGTTGTCGCCGAGGAAACCTTCCACGTTGATGCCGCCGGCGCCGATCGCGTATTCGGCGGAAAGGGTGGTCGCCCAGCGGTAGTCGAGCAGCGAGTCCTCGTTGGCGAGCCGTTCGTCGGCGTTGTTGTAGAGAAATTCCCAACCGAAACGCAGATCGTCGGTCGCGGAGTAGATCAGCTCCGCGTTGTACATAAGAGCGTCATTGTAGCCACCCCAGCCTTCGACGTTGCCGGAATCCACGCCAAACTCGTCGGTACCTTCGTCGGTGCTGTAAATGCCGGCGATCGCGTTCCACGGGCCTTTCACGGCGTTCACGAAAAGACCGGTGGGGCGCGCGCTCTGGTAGAGCTTGTTGGAGATCGCCGAGCGTTCGACGGTGAGCAGCGCGTTCGAGGAGGTGCGGGCTTCGAGGCCGCCGTGCCACTTGATGCGGCCGTAGTTGAAGGTCAGTGCGTCGAGGCCGGTCAGGCTGAAGGCCTTGAGCGCGTCGAAGGTGAAGTAGGATTCGTCGAAGTCGATGTAGTCGTATTCGAGGTCGCCGCCGTTGAAGCGCTGGTCTTCCACCAGGTTCACCACCCCCTTGTAGGAGAAGTAATTGAAAAAGCCGATCTTGGCCCCGAGGCGGAAGCGGCGGACGTCCGTGTAATCCTCGCTGAAGTCCTGCCCGTTGGTGCCCTCACCGTCCACGTAGGCAGCCTGCCAGTGGTAGCGGCCATCGAAGGCGAGGCTTTGGACTACGGGATTTTCCGGGAGCTTGACCGTGCCGGGTTTGCTGGACAACCAGGAGCAAAAGTCGAAGTCCGAGAACATCGAGCCGCTTTCGGCGGGCGCGGGTTCGACCGGGGGTTCACCGGCGTAGGCCAGACTGGAGAAACCGCAGGCGAGCGCCAGGGTCTGCAAACGGATGGTGTGGTGTTTCATGGATGTAGTAAGACAAGGCGGGCCAGTGCTTGGAATAGCCTGCGTCTCGGCGCCGGAAATCCAGCGAATGTGACGGTGATGTGACAGAATCCGAGTGTGACACTCCCGTCACATTGATTTCCGAGGTTCGGATTATTGATTTTTAAAAGGTTAGGATAGCATCCGCCGCGGCATGGGCCCGGGTTTCGTGACAAACCCGTCACAAAGACCCGGTGGACCTTTGTGACGATGCTGGCATCCATGCCGTCGAGCGTCGCCTGCGGCGCGGAAATCCATCATCACACCATGCGCAATACCATTCGATTCACCGCCGCCAGCCTGTTCGCGGGAGCCATGCTCGCCGCCACCGCCGGCGCGCAGACCATCAGCATCAAGGGCTCGGATACCCTCGGTGCCAAGCTTGTCCCGCAGCTTGCCGAGAGCTTCCAGTCGAAGAATCCGGGCGTGAAGTTCGAGATTGCCGCCGAAGGTTCCTCGACCGCTTTCCCCGCGCTTGCCAACGGCACCGCTCACATCGGCATGTCTTCCCGCAAGGCGAAGCCAGAGGAACTCACGGCCGCCCGCGCCAAGGGGATCAAGCTCAAGGAGGTGATCGTTTGCCACGACATGATCGTTGTCGTCGTCAACAAGTCCAACAAGATCAAGGAACTCAAGAAGGATCAGGTGGCCAAGATCTTCACTGGCGCGGTGAAAGATTGGAGTGAGGTCGGCGGTGCTCCCGGGACGATCTCCATCTACACCCGCAACACGGCCTCGGGTACCTACAAGGACTGGCAGTCCCTTGCCATGGGCGGGAAGGACTATCCCGCCACCTCCCAGAAAATGGCAGGAAACGAGCAAATTGCCCAGGAAGTGGCCAAGAATAAGAACGGCATCGGGTATGTCGGTCTCGCCTACTCGAAGACGAGCGGTATCAGCCCCGTGAAGATCGACGGAGTCGAACCGGTGGCGGCAAACGCGAAGAAGTTCGTCTATAGCCGCGCTTGCTACTTCTATGTGCCGGAGAATGCGGACGCGATGACGAAGGCCTTCGTGGAATTCGCCACCAGCGCGGAGGGCCAGAAGATCGCCGAGCGGATCGGATTCGTGCCGAACTGAGCGGGTCGACTGACAATTTCGACACGCAATCCCGGCGCGGGGAAGCCCCGCCGGGATTGCCATTTCCACGACAGGCCTTCACGTTCGCTTCTGTTCGTCGCGCATGCCTGACACCCCTACCTCCACGCAAGTCCCTGGTGGTCACCCCTTCCGCCGGAAAGGCCGCGGTACGGATGGCCTCTTCAAGGCGTTTTTCGCCGGGAATGCCGGTCTGACCATCATTATCCTGATCCTGATCATCGTCTTCCTCGTGAAGGAAGGCGCGGGCTTCTTTCCGAAATACCGCGAGGAACTGGAACTCTACCGGAAGGCCGGGCTGGAATTCGTGGATATCCCGCGCAAGGACTCGAAGGCGCACGAGCAGATGACCTCGCTGCTCAACCGCGCCTATTATGCCCAGGTCAATGCCGCTTGCCGTACCGAGTTCCTCCGTTCCGCGGAAGCGACGGCGGTGGTGAGCTACGTCAATGAAGCCGTGACCCCGGCCCAGAGCGCGTTGCTACGCGTGAAGGAAAATGCCGGTGAAAACGGGATTCCCAAGGATCTTCAAGAGGTCCTGACCGCGAAATACCAAGCGTTGCTGGCGGATGCCCTGGCGGGCAAACCGGGCGAGGGGATTCCTCCCACGCCCCACCTCTCGAAGGAGGAACGCGAGGGACTTCTCAAAGCTCTGGCGGCCCGCGATCCGCTTTCAACCGACGATCCGCCGCAGATTGCCGAGATCGACGAACAGCTTTCGGCCAAGCAGGCAGCGGCCGGGGAACCCATGGCGGATTTCCGGGCGGCCATTGACGCGTTCGCCGAGGCTTCGGGGGCGCTCGACACACTCGTTTCGGAAACCGGCGACGTGGTGAAGGCGACCAAGGAAGGTGCGACTCTTCACGAGATCGAGGTGGCCCGCCGCGAAACGCTTCTCGATGCTGCGGCGAAGGCCAAGACCCCGGAGGCAAGGGCGGAATTGGAAGAGGACGCCGTCGCTTCCGTGACCACGCAGCCGGTGGACTTCACAACGGCCATGGCCCCCGTTCTGGCCCGCTTGCCGGAGTTCCGCGAGGCGAACGCGGCATTGTCCAAGGCCACCGAGGAGGTGCTGCCAAAGCTTCCCGGCAAGCTGGGGGACGAGAAGGCGGAGCGCTACCTGTCCGCATTCCGCAAGGCGGCTCCGGAGTATTCCAAGGAATTGGGCGACACCGTCGCCAAGATGGAGGCGTGGAAGCTCGACGCACCGGTCGGGCTCGGTTCGACCATCATGGGCTTCATCACCGGCAAGGACTGGATCACCGGGGGTGAATGGCAGGACTTCTACGGCATCGTGCCCCTCTTCGTCGGCTCGCTGCTCATCGCCTTGATCGCACTGGCACTTGCCATCCCCCTCGGCGTGGGCGCGGCGATCTACACCAACCAGCTCGCCGGCCGCCGCGAGCAGAATTTCATCAAGCCGACCATCGAGTTCCTTCAGGCGATCCCGTCGGTGGTGCTCGGCTTCCTCGGCATTGCGGTGCTCGGGACCCTGCTCCAGGAGACCTCGATGAAGGATTCCTTTTCCTGGGTGCCCGGCTTCCCGATCCAGCAGCGCCTGAACATGTTCACCGCGGGCTGCCTGCTCGGCCTCATGGCGATCCCCACGATCTTCAGCCTTTCTGAGGATGCGCTGAACAACGTGCCTTCCGCATATGCGGAAGCCTCGGACGCGCTCGGGGCTTCGAAGCTGCAGACGATCTTCCGCGTGGTGCTGCCCGCCGCGGTTTCGGGGATCCTGGCCGCCGTTCTGTTAGGACTCGGGCGCGTGATCGGCGAGACGATGGTGGTGCTGCTGGTCGCTGGTAACCGGATCGAGATTCCCGACTTCACCGAAGGCCTCGGCGTCTTCTTCCAGCCGGCCCACACGCTCACCGGGATCATTGCCCAGGAGTTGGGCGAGGTTCCCTTCGGCAGCGTCCACTACCGCGCGCTCTTCGTGGTCGGCATGGTCCTTTTCGCGATCGTGCTGGCAATCAACTGGACCGCGCAACGCATCCTCCACAAATTCCGCTCCGCCCACGACTGATGGACAATCCCGAACAACTCATTCGCAAAGGCGTCCACCACGACGGGCTCAAGCAGGGCGCGGTGAAGGGCTTCCTCGGCGGCCTCACCTGGGGCATCGTGCTGATCGCACTGCTGATCTTCGGGCGCATTTGCTGGGATGGCATTCCCGCCCTCACCAAGCCGGAATTCCCTTACCTCGACATCGGCTTCTTGACCGAGAAAACGCAGACCCTGCATGTCTTTGACGACGCGACGGGCACCCGGCACAGCATTCCGGCGAAGGAATACCATGCCTGGGTGGATCAGCATGGTTCGGACGCCGTTTTCAACGAACAAACGTACGCCTACTCGGGTGGTGGCATCGCCGGTCCGATCGTGGGCACCGCGTTGCTCACCCTGTTGAGCATCGTGCTGGCGCTCTTCTTCGGCGTGGCGGCGGCGATTTATCTCAGCGAATATGCGAAGCAGGGGAAGTTCATCAATCTGGTGCGCCTCGCCATCCTGAACCTCGCGGGCGTGCCCTCGATCGTCTTCGGCCTCTTCGGCTTCGCGGTCTTCGTGCTGGCCGCGCCGGTCTTCACGGATACCCCGACCGACCGCAGCCTGTTTGCCATTCCGCTCGGGTTCACCTGGCTGAGCTTCCAAGGCTGGAACTCTTCCTTGCTGGCCGGCTCCGCCACCTTGGCGTGCATGATCCTGCCGGTGATCATCACCGCTTCGGAGGAATCGCTGAAGGCGGTACCGCAGGGTTTCCGGGAGGCCTCGCTGGCGCTCGGCGCGACCCAATGGCACACCATTCGCAAGTGCGTGCTGCCCTTCGCCACGCCGGGCATCCTGACCTCCTCGGTGCTGTCGCTCGCGCGCGCGGCGGGTGAGACGGCACCGATCATGTTCACCGCGGCCGTGGCGGCGAAGGATGACCTTCCCTGGGAAGGCCTCTCGAATCCCTTCGGCGTGCTGCAGAGCCAGGTGCAGGCGCTGCCCTATCACATCTACACGTTGGCGGCGCGCATCCCCACCTCCGACTACACGCAGCGTGCGCAGTATGGTTCGGTCTTCGTCTTCCTGATGATGATCTTCCTGTTCTCCGCCGTGTCCATCGTTCTCCGTCACCGCGTCCGTTCGAAGCTCAAATGGTAAACGGCTCTTCCACCAACGGCACCCCGGCGATCGCCGTGGAGAACCTCCGCTTCAACTACGGGGCGAAGCAGGTCCTGCACGACGTGAATCTGGAAATTCCTTCGCGCGAGATCACCGCGTTCATCGGTCCCTCGGGCTGCGGGAAATCTACCCTGTTGCGCTGCTTCAACCGCATCAACGACCGCATTCCCGGCGCTCAGGTCACCGGCGGCGCGATCCGCATTGCCGGTATCGATATCGCCCGCCCGGATCTCGATATCCAAGTGCTCCGGCGCCGCGTGGGCATGGTCTTCCAGAAGTGGAATCCATTCCCGAAATCGATCTACGACAACATCGCCTACGGCCTGCGCATCCACGGCGAGAAGAACCACAAGATGCTCGACGAGCGCGTGGAGTATTGCCTGCGCCGCGTGGCCCTGTGGGACGATGTGAAAGACCGCCTGAAGTCGAGCGCCTTCGGGCTTTCCGGCGGCCAGCAGCAGCGGCTTTGCATCGCCCGCACCATCGCCACCAAGCCGGACATCATCCTGATGGACGAGCCCTGCTCGGCCCTCGATCCGCTTTCCACGCTGAAGGTCGAGGAACTCCTGTTGGAGCTGAAGCAGGAATATACGATCGTCATCGTCACCCACAATCTCGCGCAGGCGAGCCGCTGCTCCGACAAGACCGCCTTCTTCTACCTGGGCAAGCTGATCGAACACGGCGAGACGCAGAAGATGTTCGCGACCCCGACGGTGAAGCAGACGGAGGAATATGTGTCGGGGGCTTTCGGGTGAGGAAATAGGGCTTCCAACGCCGCTCCTGCCGGTGAAGCCGTAAGAAGGGAAGATCCCTACTTCCTCGACAGGGTCTTCGTGATGCAATGGACCGATCCCCACCCGATAGCGAGATCTTCCAGCCCGTCCATCTGATGTACGGTGAAACCGAGCGTTTCCCACGCGGCCTTCGCCGCTTGGTCGAGTGCTTGCCTCTTTTCTGGAGTTCCTTCGTAGTCCAGCACCCAATCCCTCGTTGAGTAGTAATCCACTTCGTCGGAAAAGGTTGGGAGGAAGACGTTCGAGCGCCCTCCATAGTTCTCAACGATGGAATTATTGAAGGAGAGGTAGTAGTAGCGGATGTTCTCCTCGCCCGATTCGCGGAGCATGCGAATCCGGGCGGGTAGCAGGGGGATTCTGACGACATCGAACACGGCGGCCAGTTGGTCGGCGGCTTCATCAAAATAAATATCATGGTCCGTCGGCTTCGAAGCTTCCCCAACGGCTGCACGTCCGAGTCGCGGGCTGCCGACGGCCACGATGTCGCGACCCGCGCCGTTTTTCTTGCCTGTGGGGGTGATGTACATGTCGATGTGAAAAATCGGCTGGAAATAACCGCCGCCGAGATATTCCCG
>CAMLOZ010000138.1 GCA_946481625.1 uncultured Haloferula sp.
ACTCTCACGATCGTGCCATCCTCGGTCGCGACGACCGCGAAGCCCGACGCCATGTCGATCTCACTGAAGCCCTGGACGTCGGTGGTGATACCGTTCTGATAGGCGAGGACGACGTAGCGGCGGGTGAAGATGTCGGCCGGGAGCGCATTGTCCGCCGCGGTCCCGGCTGAGGGTTCGCCGGGACCGTGGCGGACCCGACCGCCTGCTCCCCGCCGGTGAGATGTTCTTAGACGAATCACGTTACGATGAAACACATCTCGCCCGGGGCTCAGCGGTTCGCCGCAGTGGGACTGCTGGTGGCCGCCGTGCTGGCCTTCATCCGGCTCGATGCACCGGAGCCTCCGCGCGGGAAGATGTCCAAGCCATCCGAGAGGGGGCGGCGTGAGAACGATGCGAGAGCGATCGATCCTTCACGGGCGCTGGACCGGGCCTTCGCGCTCGACAAAGGGAGAGACCGCGACGTTCTGGTCCGCGAGCTTCTTTCCGGATGGGCCGCCCGGGACGCGGAGGCGGCGTTGGGATGGGCTTCCTCGCTGAAGGATCCCGCCGCCCGGCGTTCCGCCCGCTCCAGCGTTTGTCTGGCGGTGGCGGCAGAAGACCCGCGCCGGGCCGTCGTGCTCGCGCTTGCCGATGATGCGGATGAGGACTGCGAAAGAGGATTGCTGGGATGCCTGACCATGCAGTGGTGCGAAAGGGAACCTCGGGAGGCAATCGAATGGGCGAGCGAACAACCGCAAGGCGAGTGGCGGGACCGCTTGTTAGCGGCAATCTCATCCGTGCTTTCGAGATCGGATCCGGCCGCGGCGGCGCAACTCGCTTCCAACCTGGAGCCGGGTGAACTGCAGGACGAAGCCGTCATGGCCGTGCTCCACCAATGGGCGCTGAAGGACGCCACCGCGGCACTCGAGTGGGCGCAGGCCTTCTCCGAATCCGCACTCCGCGACCGCGCCCTCGTGGAGATCGCTAACCTCCGCAAGCTGGCGGTTGCGGCTGAGGCGAGCGAGTAACCAAATTCAAACGCCCTCGTGAGGGCATCTCCAATCTCCATGGCGATCCGGACTTTCCGGCGCCAACCGAGAAACCCAAACCACACTAAACCCAAACCATGCACACACCCATTAGAAACTGGTTGGCGTCCCTGGCGCTGGCATGCGTCCTCGGATCGCCCCCGGCGGAGGCCTACACCCATCCCTGCATTCCGAACACCGCCGAAGAACTGGCCACCATCAAGGCCAATCTGGACAAGGAACCCTGGAAGTCCGGCTACGCCCAGCTCGCGGCCTATAGTACTTCCCAGCTTACCTGGCAGATGGCCGGCCCCTTCGCGAATGTCAGCCGCGCGGGAGCCTACGACGGCAACCTCGGCGCATGGCAGAATTCCATGAACGCCGTGTATAACCTCGCGCGGATGTGGTATTTCACCGGCGATAGCGCCTACGCGCAGAAGGCCCGCGACATCCTCATCGCTTGGGCGACCACGCACACCAGCTTCAGTGGCAATGAAGCCGGCCTCGCCTTGGGCGACCACGCTCTCTCTTTCGGCGGCGGCGCCAGCATCCTGCGCGGCACCTGGCCCGGATGGACGGCCGCCGACACCACCACGGTTCAGAACTACTTCGCGAATGTCCTCTGGCCGTCGTCTGCCGGGTGGAACATTCAGGGTCCCGCCAACAAAGGCGCCATCTACATGAAGGCCGGCATCGCCATCGCCCTCTTCTGCGACAACGACGCCTCGAAGTTCAACCACATCATGAACCAAATGCGCACCTTCCACGGTGCCGGCCTGATGGATACCCTGCCCACGGGCCAGATGGGCGAGACAGGCCGCGATCCGGGCCACTGCTGGGGTCACCTCGACGGCCTGACCTTCGTCTCCGAATGCGCCTGGAAACAAGGCGTGGACCTCTACGGCGAATTGGACAACCGGCTGCTGGCTTGCGGCGAATACTATGCCCGCAACGGCTTTACCACGGATAACCCCTATATTTATTTCGGCACCATCGACTGGCAGTGGATAAGCAATAAGTCCTGGCCCTCGGTTACCGATGGCAGCGGCTGGTTCATGCTCCAGAACGCCTATAAGAACCGCAAGGGCCTCCCCGCTCCCTGGATCGACCGAAAAATCCAACAACAGCACGTCGATGGCGGCAGCTTCATGTTCATCAAGACGGCCGACTTCACCACCGCCAGCCTGACGCCAGCCAGTTTCCCGGCGGTTTCTCCGGCCTCGAGCGGCTTGACCTTGACCACCCTCGGCAGCAATTCCGGAGGCCGTAGCTCCTCTTACGCCAATGGCGTATGGACGTTGACCGGCCCTGGAGTCGATGTCTGGAACGATGTCAATGACGATTGCCAGTTTGCTTACACGCAGATGACCGGCGACTGCGCGATGGTTGCCCGGATCACCTCGAGCCAATATGTGACCGATTCCACCAAGGCCGGGTTGATGATTCGCGACAACCTTTCGGCCACCGTTTCGCAACGCGCCTGGGTTGCGATTGTGCCCACGGCCACCCCCTCAATGCAGACCCGCCAGAAGGGTTGGACCGAAAACTGGGGCGGGGGTGGATATCAGGCGCGTTCGCACACGTGGCCTCCCGGCATTCCCTACTGGGTCAAGATCGAACGCCGGGACAAACAGATCACCACCTTCGCGTCTCCGGACGGCACCAGTTGGTCGCCCCTGACCTGCTCCTACTACGGCAACTTGCCGTCCACCCTCTATATCGGCCTGTTCATAGGCAGCGGATCGGCGACGACGACCACCACCGCCACCTTCGATAACGTGGCCTTCACCGGCGGGACCGGCGGCCCGGTGACTGTTCCGGCCGCCCCCTTGGGCCTGATCGCCGCCGCCTCCAGCAAAGCGGTGACCGCGCGCTGGTTGGCTTCCTTCGGCGCGACCGGCTATGATCTGCTGCGCACCACCACTCCCGGCAGCGGCTATGCCGTCATTGCCAGCAACCTTACCGGGACCAGCTACGTGGACACGACGGCGGCTGCGGGCACCAACTACTACTACGTGGTCCGGGCGAAAAACTCCGCCGGCACCAGCGGCAACTCGGCCGAATTCGCGGCTTCCCACAGCCAGCTGGTTCCGCAGATGGCCAACCTCGCCTTCGGCGGCACCACCTTGGCAAATATCAATACCGGTCCGCAGGTTGGAGGCTCCGATACGGCATTCGATGGCAACCCGGCCTCCAAGTGGTTCGGCTATAACTCGCCCACCGGCTGGCTCCAGTATGACTTCGGCGCTGGCAACGCGCAGGTCGTCAAACGCTACACGATCAACAGTGCCGATGTGCCGTCGCGCGATCCGAAAGACTGGCAGTTCCAAGGCTCACAGGACGGCTCCAACTGGACCACCCTTGATACCCAGAGCGGCCAGACCTTCGCCATCAACATGGGGATGAACAACTACAACATCGCCAACACCACCGCCTACCGCTACTACCGGATCAACATCACGGCCAACAACGGGGCCACGGGAGTGGCAATCTCCGAACTGGGACTGTGGGGCGACAGCGGCCGCACCGTTCCCGACGGCACCTACCACCTCGTCAGCCGCTACAGCAACAAAGTGATGGCAGCGTTGAACGGCGGCACGACGAATGGCACGAAACTCGTCCAGTGGGGCCATAACGGCGGCGACGAGCAGAAGTGGACCTTCACCCACCTCGGCAACGGTCAATACAAAGTCACCGGCGTCGCCAGCGGCCGGGTGATGGATGTCTCCGGCGTCAGCACCGCCAATGCAGCGAACATCCACCTCTGGGATTGGTTGAACGGCAACAACCAGAAGTGGACCGTTACTCCGGTTGGCGATGGCTATTTCAGGGTCACGGCCGTCCATAGCGGTAAGGTGGCCGATGTCGAAGGCCCCAGCACCGCCGATGGAGCGGACGTTCACCAGTGGAACTACGTGGGAGTGCTGAATCAGCACTGGCGGATGTCCGCTGCTCCGTAGTTCCTCGCGGCTTATTCACAGCGCCGTCGCCGAATTCCGGTGGGTGACGGCGCTCTTTATCGATCCATTACCGGGTGACGTGGACCTGCCGAATTCGCGCTGATACAACTTCCAGACTTCCCTTGATTCATAGTATGTCGGGTATTTCGCAAACCATCCTCAGGCGCGCCGCGTTGGTCATGCCGCTGCTCCTTCTTGTCTTCGCCCTCGTGTCTCTCGGGGACGATGGAAACGAGGGGGAGGAGAAGATCAAGGTCCTCATCGTCGAGGGCGTGACGAACCACGCCTGGGAAAAACGGCTGAACATCGTCCGCGCGATCCTCGCCAAGGACGGCTCCTTCGAGGTGGATGTCACCGTGACGCCGACCGCCGCCGGGGATCCGGCGTGGGAGACGTGGCGGCCGAAATTCAGCGATTACGACGTGGTCATCTCCGGCTACAACAACCTCGGCGGAAAGCCCGCGTGGCCGCAGGAAGTGAAGGATTCCTTCGCCGCCTATGTCCACGGCGGCGGCGGTTTCTATGCCTTCCACGAGGCGAACAATTCGTTCGCCGAGTGGCCGCAGTACAACCAGATCATCGGGCTCGGCTGGCGCGACAAGAGCTTCGGCAAGGCAATCACCGTCAATGCCGACGGTTCCTTGAACGAGATCCCCGCCGGGTCGGGCGAAAACACCGGCCATGGCGCCCGCCAGGACGTGCCGGTCATCAAGCGTGGCGATCATCCCATCCACGCCGGACTGCCCGCGACCTGGATGGTGGCGGATATCGAGGTCTATCGCTACGCCCGCGGGCCGGCGGAGAATCTGACCGTGCTTTCCTATGCGGCGGACCGCGACGGCACCCGCTTTCCCATCGATTGGACCGTCGAATACGGTGCCGGTCGTACTTACGCGAGCAGCTACGGCCACGTCTGGGGCGATGTCGCCGAACCGCCGGGAGCGCGCTGCGCGGCGTTCCAGACGGTCTTCGTCCGCGCGCTGAAGTGGCTTGCCAAACGCGATCCGGGCACTGCGGTACCCGCCGACTTCCCCACGCCGACGGCGACCTCGCTGCGGCCCTACGAGGAAGGGGTGAGCGGGCTCGATTCCTTGCCTGCGGTCAATCCCTTTAACAACGGGATCCTGCCCACCAAGCCCACGCCGGTGAACAGCGTGGCCGTCGAGCAGGCCTTCGCGAACCTCTCGTGGGACTCGCCGATCCAGATCTCTCCCTTTCCCGGCTCGACCGATCTGCTGGTCGCCGAGACGGATGGCCGCCTCTTTCGTCTCGCGGACGATGACGCGACCGCCACCCGCAGCCAGGTGCTCGATATCCGGGACCGCGCCTGGTACTACAATTGGAGTAGCGGCGACAATGGCACGAAGCACGGGGGCATGCAGACCTTCGCCCTGCACCCGCGTTTCGGGGCGGGGGAGGGGAAGGACTTCATCTATGTCTTCTACCTGCACAACGAGAACGACGCCGCGACCGCCGGCAGCCCTTACTTCGACCGGTTGTCGCGTTTCACGTGGGACGCCGGCACCGCCTCGTTCGATCCCGCCAGCGAGCTGATCCTGATCAACCAGTACGACACCTCCAAGGGTCACGACGGCGGTGGCATGGTCTTCGGCCCGGACGGCTTCCTTTACATCGCCTTCGGCGACGAGGGGACCCAAGGGACCGGCGCGAACAACTACACGCAAAAGCTCGACGGCCGCGTCCGCTCGGGCGTCTGGCGGATCGATGTGGACCAGCAGGGCGGCAGCGTCAGCCATCCGATCGTGCGGCAGCCCTTCAACGCCTCGCCAACCGACGGCTCCTACACCCAGGGCTACTACATTCCTAATAGCAACCCGTGGGTGAATCCCGACGGCTCGGTGCTGGAAGAATACTACGCCATCGGCCTGCGCCAGCCGCACCGCATGACCCACGATCCCGCCACCGGATTCTGGATCGGCGACGTGGGCCACGAGACCCGCGAGGAAATCGACGTGCTCGACGTCCCCGGCCTGAACTTCCAGTGGAACTACAAGGAAGGCAACTCTGCCGGTTTCCGGGCCGCGCCATCGCCCCTGACCGGGACCGAGCGTACACCGGTCTTCGACTATAGCCATTCCGGTGCGGATTCGCTGGGGAACTGCGTGATCGGCGGCTACGTCTATCGCGGTTCCGCGATCCCTTTCCTGCAGGGGAAATACATCTTCGGCGACAATGGTTCGCAGGGGATCTACGCCCTCGACTACAACCCCGCCACCCGCACCGCGAACTCGGTGACGCGCATCGGCCAGGCCCGTGCGGGCAATATCTGGACCGGCATCTCCTCGTTCGGTCGCAATGCCGCGGGCGAACTCTTCGTCACGCAGATGGGAGCCGGGCAGGCGGGAAACGGCCGCATCTTCCGCATCCTGCCGGACACCGGCGCGATCCAGAATTCCATCTTCCCGGCGACGCTTTCAGCGACGGGACTGTTCAGCGATGTGCCCACGCTGACAGCCGTTCCTTCGTTGATCCCCTACGAAGTGAACATGCCGCTCTGGTCGGACGGAACGGAGAAGCATCGCTGGTTGATGATCCCCGGCGACGGCTCTCCCGGCACCGCCGCGGAGAGGATTACCTACAGCGAAAGCGGCCGCTGGAATCTGCCGGTCGGCTCGGTGCTGGTGAAGAATTTCGCGCTGCCCGATGGCGGCGCGAAGCTTGAAACCCGTGTCCTCGTCCGCGGCAGCGATGGCGAGTGGGGCGGCGTCACCTACCGCTGGCGCAACGACGGTAGCGACGCGGATCTCCTGGAAGAAGGCGCGAACGAGACGCTCAACATCGGCGGGGAGTCGGTGAACTACCTCTTTCCCGGTCGCGCGCAGTGCAACACCTGCCACTCGACGATCGCCGGTGGTGTGCTGGGTCTCACGACCCGGCAGTTCAACCGCAACATCCTTTATCCCGCCACCGGCCGCAGGGCGCACCAGATTGAAACCCTCAGCAAGCTCGGCCTGATCGAAACCAAGCTCAGCGAAATCTCGTTGCGCGACGTCCTCACGTCGGCGGACCGGGAGGACCCGGGCGTGAGCGATGAAAATTTCGTCCGCTCCTACCTCGACAGCAACTGCGCGCATTGCCACCTCCCCGGCGGCAACCGCGCGAACTTTGACGCGCGCCTGACCACGCCGCTCGCCTTCCAGAATCTCCTCTGCGGGATCGTTAACGATGATCTCGGCATCGATGGTGCGGCGGTGATCAAGCCGGGGCTGCCCGGCCGATCGGTGCTGCTCGAGCGCATGAACACGATCGCCGGCCATCGCATGCCGCCGATCGGCCGCGGACGGATCGATCAGGAAGCCGTGGTTCGTCTGGGGAACTGGATCTCCGGCATGGAAGTCGATTCTTGCACCGGCCCGCAGGGCAGCCTGACCGCGCTGGAGACCGAGGTGACGGGCAACGGCAACCTGCCCGCGAACGCGGTGGTGGGCGACACCTGGCAGTCGAACATGGTCATCAACAAGACCGACACCTTCACCAATACGACCGGTGCCCCGCTCGACATAACCTTCGACCGCTTCCTGTTCCACGCCACCAATGCCAGCGGCACTCCGCTGACTCCTTTCGTCGTGCGGGTGAATGGCGGCACCAACGACTTCACCGTCCGCGCCATCGGCGACACCGTCACCACGCATCCGACCGGACCGAACGACCTGCCCTTCGCCGCCACGCCGGTGACGATCACCCTTGCCGCCGGGGAAACCATCGCCATGGGATTCCTGGATGCCTATCCCAACGGTTCCGGTGCCGGGGGCGTGGGCGACATTTCGTTCGACACCGTCGCGCCCACCGACTCGATCCACTATTCCGGGACGTCGGGCGTCAATGGATCCTTCAGTGTGACCGTGGGTTCGCCGCCGGACTTCGGCTCGTCGGTCAACAC
>CAMLOZ010000139.1 GCA_946481625.1 uncultured Haloferula sp.
TCGTCCGCACCCCATCTTCCCGCCCACCGACCTCTCCCATGAGACTCCTCTCCTGCTTCATCATCCTCGCCGCCCTCATTCTCCTCGTCTGGATGATCTGGGGCGGCGCATGGGAAGCGCACTTCACTCTCGCCGGGGCCACCGCACACCTCCGGCAAGCAGGCCCTTGGGCATGGGCCGCAGGCATCGGCCTGCTCGCCGCCGACCTCGTCCTGCCCGTCCCCGGTACCATCGTCATGTCCGCCCTCGGCCTGATCTACGGTACCCTGCTTGGCGGCCTCATCGCCGCCGCCGGCTCCTTCCTCGCCGGCCTCTGCGGCTACGGCGTCGGCCGCCTCGTCGGCGAAAAAACCGCCAGGAAGCTCCTCGGCGACCGCGATTTCGAGAAGGGCCGCCTCCTCTTCGCCCGAGGTGGCGGACCGGTGATCGCCCTTTCCCGCGCCATCCCCATCCTTCCCGAAGCCCTCTCATGTACGGCAGGTCTCGTACGAATGCCCTTCCACTCCTTCCTCGCCTCGCTCGCCTGCGGCAGCATTCCCGTCGGCTTCCTCTTCGCATGGATCGGTGCCGTCGGCCGCGATGCCCCCGCATGGGCCATCGCCTTCAGCGCCGGAGTCCCTGTCATCCTCTGGCTCATCGCCCGCCGCCTCAAGCTCACCTGACGCCTCGCTCAGGCCTCCACTCCCTCCTTCAACTGGCCGTGCCCGCTCACGTTCGCCCCGTCATCCCGCTTCAGCGTCAGGAACATCGCCGCACTCGCCACCGTCATCCCGCCGAGCAGCAGGTAAGCCTTGTGCAGCGCAGGCACCAGCAGTGCCGCGTTCGACCGGTCGATCCCGCCCAGAAACCACGCCGTCACCAGCGACGCGAAGGCGATTCCGAAGCTGATGGAAAGTTGCTGGCCGGTGCTCGCCACCGTGCTCGCATCGCTCGCCTGCGCATCCGTGGTGTCGGCATAGGCCAGCGAGTTCATCGCCGTGAACTGCAGCGCCGAGAAACTCCCCTGCATCACGCTGAACATCAAAATCACCCACACCGGAGTCCCCGGCCCGACTCCCCAGAAAGCGGCGATCATCAGCCCGATCAGCACGGTATTGCACAGCAGAACCCGCTTGTGGCCGAAGCGCCCCATGATCCGCTGCACCGCCAGCTTCATCCCGATCGCCGCCAGCGCCTGCGGCATCACCAGCAGACCCGCTTGCCATGCCGTGAAACCCATCCCGAGTTGGTACAGCAGCGGCAGCAGGAAGGGCATCCCGCTGATCCCCAGGCGTGTCACGAAGCCACCCGCTACCGAAACTCGGAAGGTTCTTATTTTAAACAAGTTAACCTCAAGGAGCGGATTGGCCGTTTGGCGCGCGTGAACAAAATAAGCGCCGATGAGCACCAGCGACAAGGCCGCCAGCCCCGCCACCCAAGGCATCTCCAGCCGGTGCTCGCCGAAAATCTCCAGCACCCACGACAGCAACGCGATCCCGCTCCCGAAGAGCAGGAAGCCCCGAGTGTCCAAGGTGTCTTTCGCCGCCCCTCGATGGTCCGGCATGTGACGTTTCACCAGCCACAACCCCAGCAGGCCGATCGGAATATTGATCAGGAAGATCACCCGCCACGGCAGCCAATGGACGATCAAGCCCCCCGTCACCGGCCCCAGCAGCGGACCCAGCAGGGCCGGGATGATCACGAAATTCATCGCCCGCAAAATCCCCGATTTGGGAAAAGTCTTCAGCAGCGCGATCCGCCCCACCGGCATCATGAAAGCCGCACCAGCCCCCTGCAGCACCCGTGACGCCACCAGCATCGGCAAATTCACCGAGAGCCCGCACGCCAGCGAGCCCAGCGTGAAGACCGCCACCGCGAAGGCGAAGACGCGCTTCGTCCCGAACTTGTCCGCCAGCCAGCCGCTGAGAGGAATCAGCACCGCGATCGCGATGGTGTAGCTGGTCAGCACCGACTTCAGCGCCAGCGAGGCCACCCCCAGCGAAAGCGCCATCGTCGGCACCGCCGTGTTCACGATCGTCCCGTCGAGCTGCTGCATGAACAGCGCCACCGCCACCACCCAGGGCAGGTAGCGGCGGGTTTTCTCCAATCCGGCGTCGATCGCGGGGACGGAGGCCGGAAGTTCGCTCATGCGGGATCGCCGGGAACCTATCCCTCCCACGCTGCGGAGCAACCTCCGATGCTCCCTTGGGCCTTGTCAGCCGCAGCCGCCCCGGCTTTCCTCGCCCCGTGCGCTGGCTGGAGAATCTCGAACGCAAGATGGACTGGCTCCATTTCCAAGGCCTTTTCAAGGTGCTGGCGTTCCTTGGTGCCATCGCCTACGCCTGCAAGTGGGCCGAACCGGCGATCGTTCACAAGCTGGCCTTCGACAAGGGGGCGATCCTCGACGGCGAGGTGTGGCGGATCTTCACTTTCGTCCTCACACCCACGGCGTCCCAAGGCTTTTCCGCTCCCGGCGCGCTCTTCGTGATCATCGGGGTGATGCTGTCGTTCATGATCAGCGATTCGCTGGAGAGCGTTTGGGGCAGCACCCGCACCACCCTGTATATCCTCACCGGCTGGATTTGCCTCGCGGTAGCTCAGTTCGTGTTCGATCTACCCCACTACTACAGCCCGGTGTCCGCCGGCCTGATGCTCTACAGCTCCGTGTTCTTTGCCTTCGCGACGCATTTCCCCAAGGTGGAGCTCAGCCTGTTTTTCCTGATCCCCGTGGAAGTGCGGATCCTGGCGTGGATCTCGGGCGTGCTGCTGCTGGTGAATGCCTTCTTGCACCCGTTCTCCTTGCTTATCGTCGGCCCGGGCATGATCCCGTATCTGCTCTGGGTGCTACCGGGCGTGGTCCGGAGCCGGAAAACCCTCGTGAAGGCCGCCGGCCGCCGCCGCCAGTTCACCATCGCGAAAGGCTCCGCCGCCGAGCCTTTCCACGTCTGCGAGGTCTGCCGCCGCACCGAGCACGACCCCGCCGATCTCGAGTTCTTCGTTCTGCCGGATGGCAAGGAGTACTGCTCCGAGCACCTTCCCCCGCAGTCCTGAGGTCCGCGGACATTTCGCGTGCATCCTCCCGTTCCCTCGCTTCCCTTGCCTGCACATGGCCTTTGATTCTTCCGCCATCCGCGCCGAGTTCCCGATTCTCGGTCAATCGGTCAACGGCCGCCCGCTCGTCTATCTCGACAATGCGGCGACCTCCCAGAAGCCGCGCGCCGTGCTGGAGGCCTCCCGCCGCTATTACGAGGAGATCAACGCGAACATCCACCGCGGCACCCATCACCTCGCCCGCGCCGCCACCGCCGCCCACGAGGCCGCCCGCGAAACGGTCGCCCGCCACCTGAACGCCGCCGAAGCCGCCGAGGTGATCTTCACCTCCGGCACCACCGATGGCATCAACCTCGTCGCTTCGGTCCTCGGGCTCGCCGGCACCCTTTCCCCCGGTGATGAAATCCTGATTTCCACCCTCGAGCACCACTCGAACATCGTCCCATGGCAGATGCTCTGTGAGCGCACGGGAGCGATGCTGAAGGTCGTCCCCTGCCACGACGACGGCACCCTCGACCAGGACGCCTACCACTCCTTGCTGACCGACCGCACCCGCCTCGCGGCTTTCACGTGGATCTCGAATGCCTTCGGCACCGTAAACCCGGTCCGCGAGATGATCGCCGCCGCCAAGTCGGCCGGGGCCCTGGTCCTGCTCGATGCGGCCCAAGCGGCACCGCACCTGGGCATCGATGTCCAATCGCTCGGCGCGGACTTCCTGGCACTTTCCGGCCACAAGGCCTACGCCCCCACCGGAATCGGCGTCCTCTGGGGCAAGCGTGAGGTCCTCGACTCCCTCCCGCCATGGCGGGGGGGTGGCGAAATGATCAAGGAGGTCACCTTCGCGAAGACCACCTACAACGATCTCCCCTTCAAATACGAAGCCGGGACCCCGAATATCGAGGGGGCCATCGCCCTCGCCGCCGCGTTCGATTTCATGGAGTCCGTGGGCCTCCCGGAGATCGGAGACCACGAAACCAAGCTGATCCGCCGCGCCGCCGATGGCCTCTCCGCCCTCTCCGGCGTCCGCCTCTACGGTCCCGCCGACCGCGCGGGTGCCCTGTCCTTCGGCATCGAGGGCGTGCATCACTACGATCTCGGCACTCTCATCGACCAGATGGGCGTGGCCGTCCGCACCGGCCACCACTGCTGCCAGCCGCTCATGGCCCGCTTCGGGATCACCGGCACCACCCGGGCTTCCTTCGCCGTTTACAATACGGAGGCGGAGGTCGATGCCCTTGTGACCGCCGTGGACAAGGCGTTGTCGATGCTTCGGTAACCGGGATTTCCGGCGGAACTTCGGCTTTCTCTTTTCGCCCGGTGTGGAAAACTTCGCGCCCATGAAGGCAGTGCTCACCCTCCTGCTCGGCGTCCTGGCCCTCCTGCCTGCGCGAGCGCATTTCGAGGTCACCCCGTTCCCGAAGATCGTCCAGTCCGGCGTGCCGATCGGCGGCTTGATCTCGTCGGACCCGCATGCCTTCGTCGTCTACAAGGTGATCGTGCCGCCCTCAGCGGCGCGCATGATCGTCACCACGAGCGGCGGCGCCGGAAATGTGGACCTCTTCGTCCGTCAAGGCGCGCACCCGACCTACGATGGCGGCGAGACCGATTACGCCTCGACTTATCCCGGCACCCGCCAGCAGATCCGCGTACCCGAGGCGGCGGAAGGGGTTTGGTACATCGGTATTCAGGCCGATGGCGGCTACGCGGGCGTGCAATTGAGCGTGCAGACTCCGGTTGGGAAAGGGGCGCTCCTCCAGCCTTCCTTCACTCCGCCGCCGGGCCTCTATCCGGGTGGGATCAACTGCCAGATCAAAACCCGGGTGAAGAACGCCAGCACCCGTTTCACCACCGATGGCAACGACCCCGACGCCGGTTCGCCGCTCGCCTCGGCCAGCGTGACCGTCACGGAAGATACCACGCTCAAAGCCCGCTCCTACACCGCCGCGGGGCAAGAGGGGCCGGTCGGCGAGGCCATCTACCAGATCCGCCCGCCCGGGGATATCATCGATCTGGTCAATACGCGCACCATCTCGCACCTCGCCGCGCTCAAGGGCCAGCGGCATCTCTTCCGCGTCACGGTGGGGGAAGGTGAGAGGCTCTCCATTCAGACGGAAGGCGGGAAGGGCAAGTCGGCCTTGGCCGTCCTTTACGGAGAGCCTCCCCCGATCGGCAAGCCGGTGCGCGGCGAGCCGACCCTCCGCGGTGCCAACCGGGTGGTCATTCCGGAAACCCAGGCCGGGGACTACTACATCGCCCTCGATGCCACCCGGGCGTTCTCCGGCCGTTCCCTCATGGCCGCGGTGGCGGGCGATGGCGCGGACCTCATGCCTTGGGCCGATGCGCTCCGGCCCTATGTCAGCACCGAGGAGTTCGACGAAACTTCCTGCGAGGTCCAGGAAGGCCTGATCGGCTCGGGGCAACGCCGCCTGCTGCGCTACAGCACGGAGGTCCGGAATCTCGGGGCGGTGGACATGGTGATGCCCGATCCCGAGGGCAATCCCTTCTTCGAATTCCACCCCTGCCACGGCCACTATCACTTCAAGGGATTCGCCAGCTCCCGCCTGCTCGATCTGGAAGGCAACGAACTCCGCACCGGTAACAAGGTCAGCTTCTGCCTGCTCGACAGCATCCGCTGGGAGCGCGGCGCGAAGACCAGCCGCCGCTACAACTGCGGCACCCAGGGCATTCAAGCCGGTTGGGGCGACGTTTACGACAGCGGCCTCCCCGGGCAATGGATAGAAATCGACGATCTCCCCGCCGGCGACTACCAACTCGAGCTCACGGTGAATCCCGACGGCATCCTGTCGGAGACCAACTACGACAACAACGTGGTGACCATCCCGGTGTCGATCCTCGCGGAGTAGCCGGTGACTCCTGTCATCGGGGAGGGGCCGCAGTTCTCCGGGCGAGGACGAAGGAGGGTGAGTTTGGCCCGGGCTTGGCGGCCGGAAGGAGCCTTGCGGGTTTTCTCCGATTGCGGAGCGGTCGGTTACTCTACTTTTTTCCGCGTGCAATCCCCCTTCTCCCGCCGTTCCTTGGAGCCGCGATGAGCATCGCCGAAAAACAGCAGGAGATTCTCGAGGAGCTGTCCTTCTTCCCGGACTGGCAGGAGCGTTATGAATACGTGATCGGCCTCGGCCGCAAGCTGCCCGCCATGCCGGAGGAAATGAAGACCGCCGACAAGCTGATCAAGGGCTGCCAGTCGCAGGTCTGGCTCGATGCCCGCGCGGAGGACGGCAAGGTGCGTTACCTCGCCGATTCGGATTCCGTGATCACCAAGGGGATGATCGCCCTCTTCGTGCGGGTCCTCGACGGCGGGACTCCTGACGAGATCCTCTCCGCCGATCTTTCCTTCATCGACAAGACCGGCCTCAAGGAGCACCTCGCCCCGACCCGGGCGAACGCGCTCAACCTGATGGCCACCCAGATGAAGCAGCGGGCACTGGAATTCAGCGCCGCCTGATTTGTCGGGAAATCGCTCCCACGAGCTTGCGCCAGTCGCTTGAAGCGCCTATCTCCCCCGCGTCATGCTCGAATGCCTCTCTTCGTTTGCTAGCGGTGCCCAGCTCTTGGCCGCCGCGGTTTCCATGCCCGAAATCACGGGGCCTTGGTATGCCAGCGCGGATGCCTGGGCGGCGCTCTTCACGCTGACCTTGCTTGAGATCGTTCTCGGCATCGACAACATCGTCTTCATCTCGATCCTCGTCGACCGGCTTCCCTTGGATCAACGGAAGAAGGCGCGGATCATCGGGCTCGGCCTGGCGATGGTGATGCGTCTCCTGCTGCTCTTCACCCTGACCTGGATCATGGGGCTGATCCAGCCGCTGTTCTCCATTCCGATTCACCCGGCACTTCAGGAGCCGCTCTTCGGAAAACCGGGGGAAAGCGAGACGGCTACCGCCTTGGCTGCCGGCGGGGGCATGCTCGGAATCTCGCTCAAGGACCTCATTCTCCTGGGCGGCGGCTTCTTCCTGATCTGGAAGTCCACCAAGGAAATCCACCACAAGCTGGAAGGCCATGACGAGGAGAGCCATGGTGCGAAGGCTGTCGCCAGCATGGGCGCGGTATTGGTCCAGATCGCGATGATCGATATCATCTTCTCTCTGGATTCCGTGATCACGGCGGTCGGCATGGCGAAGGATATCACCGTGATGGCCCTCGCCGTGATCATTTCGGTCGGCGTGATGATGGTGTCTTCCGGTACCATCAGCGACTTCGTCTCACGGCACCCTTCGGTGAAGATGCTCGCCTTGTCCTTCCTGATTCTCATCGGCACCGCGCTGATGGCGGAGGGCCTGCACTTCCACATCCCGAAGGGCTACATCTACTTCGCCATGGCCTTCTCGCTCGGCGTCGAGATGCTCAACCTGCGGATCCGTTCCAAGTCGGTTCCGGCAGTTTGAAGTCGTCCGTGTCGGCCAAGTGGGAAATCGGGCGGCAATTCCACAGCCGTTTGACCTTGCCTCGGTCCGCGGAGTGCGGGCCATGATCCGCCATGGCTGGAGGAAGTCTGCTTACCCTGCTCGATGACATCGCGTCGATTCTGGACGACGTGGCGGTGATGACCAAGAAAGCCGCCTCGAAAACGGCAGGCGTGCTTGGTGATGACCTCGCGCTGAATGCCCAGCAGGTCAGCGGCGTGCTCTCGAATCGCGAGATTCCTGTCGTTTGGGCGGTCGCGAAGGGCTCCTTCGTCAACAAGCTCATCCTGGTGCCGGCCGCGCTGGCCATTAGTGCTCTGGCACCCTGGCTCATCACGCCTCTCCTCATCATCGGCGGCCTCTATCTCTGCTTTGAAGGGGTTGAGAAGCTCCACCA
>CAMLOZ010000140.1 GCA_946481625.1 uncultured Haloferula sp.
TAATCCTGTAGCCATGAAAACGTACCTCGATCTGATGCGCGATGTCCTGCAGAACGGCGAGGATCGGTCCGACCGGACGGGAACCGGCACTCTTTCGGTTTTCGGACGCCAGGTCCGCTACGACCTGCGGGAGGGATTTCCCTGCCTGACGACGAAAAAGCTCCACCTGCGCTCGATCATCCACGAGCTCCTCTGGTTCATCAAAGGCGACACCAACATCGCCTACCTGCAGGAGAACGGCGTGCGGATCTGGGACGAATGGGCGGATGAAAGCGGGGAACTGGGACCGGTCTATGGCCGGCAGTGGCGGTCTTTCCCCACCCCGGACAAGGACGGGCGCACGGTCGACCAGATCGCGGAACTGGTCCACGGGCTGCGGGGGGATCCGCACTCGCGGCGGCATCTGGTGGTGGCATGGAATCCCGGCGAGATCAACCGGATGGCACTCCCCCCTTGCCATTGCCTGTTCCAGTTTTTCGTACACGAGCCGGAATCCAACCGGCCGGGCTTGTCCTGCCAGCTCTACCAGCGCTCGGCGGATCTCTTCCTCGGCGTGCCCTTCAATATCGCCTCGTATGCCTTGCTCACGATGATGCTGGCTCAGGTCTGCGGCTTCGAAGCGCGGGAATTCATCCACACATTCGGCGATCTGCACCTCTACAAGAACCACCTGGATCAGGCGGAGGAACAGCTGCGGCGCAGCCCGCGGGCTCTGCCGACGATGTGGATCAACCCGCGGGTCCGGGAACTGGACGACTTCACCTTCGAGGACTTCCGCTTGGAGAACTACGATCCGCATCCGCACATCAAGGCGGAGGTGTCGGTGTAGGGGGAAATGGCGAATGTCGAAATCCCGAATGACGAAAGCAGGCTGAGGGGAAGGAAAGAATGTTTCGCTTCGAGCACCGCGAGGAGAAGCCGATCAGCAGCCGCCACTTCATCCGGAGGATGCTGCATTGCGGAGCAATCGCCGGAGGCATCACGCTTGTCTCGCTCGGCGTGGGCATCGCGGGCTACCATTGGATCTGCGGCTTGGGATGGATCGATTCCTTCCTCAATGCCTCGATGATCCTGGGGGGCATGGGGCCGGTGAACGATATCGGCAGTGATTCGGGCAAAATCTTCTCCGGATGCTATGCCCTGTTTTCCGGGCTGGTATTTATCGCCCTTGCGGGTTTCCTCGTCGCGCCCGTGGCGCACCGTGTCCTGCACCGCTTCCACTACGAGGCAGAAGACGAGAAGAACTCATGAGCCGCTTGATCGCCATTGTCGCCATGACCCCGGAGCGAGTGATTGGCAGGAACGGCACCCTTCCCTGGCACCTGCCGGAGGACCTTGCCTTCTTCAAGCGAGCGACTTCCGGACATGCGATCGTGATGGGGCGCAAGACCTACGAATCGATCGGCAAGCCCCTGCCGAAGCGACGCAACATCGTGCTGACCCGCGATCCCGCGTGGAACGCGCCGGGAGTGGAGGTCATCCATTCGCCGGAAGAACTCGATTCGATCTCCGCGCCGGACGGGAAGGTCTTCATCATCGGCGGCGCCGAGATCTACTCCGCCTTCATGGACCGGCTCGATGAAGTGCTGGTTTCCCACGTTTTCGAGAATTACCCGGGTGACACGCGCCTGCCGGTATTCGAGCATGGGTTCGCGGCCCCGGAGATCCTCGAGTCCCACGCCGCTTTCGAAGTCCGCCGCTACCAACGCCAACCCCGCTGAATTCCCGCCATGCCCCAGTCATTCGAAATCGAAGGCACCTTGAAGCTCATCTTCGACGTGCAGACTTTCTCCAGCGGCTTCAGCAAGCGCGAGTTCGTGGTCGAGGTGCCGGATGGGAAGTTCCCGCAGATGATCAAGTTCGAGTGCGTGAAGGACAAGACCGCGATGCTCGACAAGCTCAGCATCGGCGACACCGTGAAGGTCTCCTTCGACATCCGCGGCAGCGAATACAAGGAGCGTTTCTACGTGAACCTGAACGCATGGAAGCTCACGAAGTCCGGCGGTCATGCGGGCGACGACGAACCGCCGCGCGGACAATCTTCTCTCGATACGAGCTTCGACAACGAGCCGGACATGTCCGACGACGTGCCGTTTTAAGGTCTTATATTCTTCAATGCCAGCTTCCTCACGCCGTCCAAGGCGGACTGGCTGGTCGCCAACTTGAAATCCTTGCGGTTGCGGGGATGGATCTGCTTCACGGCGACGGTAGGCTGGCCTTTCGCCGCCCACGCGATCCACACGGTTCCCACGGGCTTCTCGGGCGTGCCGCCATCGGGGCCGGCGATACCCGTAACTGCCACGGCGATGTCCGCACCGCTCACGCGCAAGGCTCCTTCCGCCATTGCCCGCGCGACGGGTTCGCTCACCGCCCCGTGCTCGTCGAGCATCTCCTGCGGCACGTCTAACAGATCGCGCTTCGCCTCGTTCGCATAGGTGACGAAGCCATGCGTGAAAACCGCGCTGCTGCCCGGAACGTCCGTGATACGGTTTGATATGAGCCCCCCGGTGCAGCTCTCCGCGGTCGCGAGCTTGAGACCTCTTGCCGCGAGCAGCTTCACCACCGTCGCTTCGAGACTGGAGCCATCCGCGGAGAAGATCTGCTTCGCGAAGTGATCCATCGCGATCCGACGTCCGGCGGCAACGGCACTTTCATCGCCGATGAGCCGCAGGTCCACTTCCCCGATCCGGGCGCAGTAGCCGACCTCCAGGCCGGGGACCTCCGCGAGCTTGGCATCGATCTCCTGCTGGAGGTCGCTCTCCCCCACCCCGGCAATCTTCAGTTCCAGCATGCCCGGCGGCTTCGCCAGCCCCGCAAGGGCGATCAGACGCGGTGCGACCTCCTGCCGGAACATCGGATAAAGCTCGCGCGGCGGTCCCGGGAGCAGGAAGACGGCGCAGTTGGCCGCACCATTCAAGCGCGGCGGCACGTAGATGCCGGGCGCGGTGCCGTTGGCATTCGGCAGCACGTCCGCTCCGACCAACACCTGCGCCTGCTTGCGGTTGGCCTCTGCCATCACCTTGTTGCGCACGGCGAAAAACGCCTCCAGGGAGCGCATCGCGGCTTCATCTTCGATCAATTCGACACCGAGCACTTCCGCCGCACACTCGCGGGTGAGGTCATCACTTGTCGGACCGAGCCCACCGGTCACGATCACGGCATCGGCGCGGGAAACACACTCGCGCAGCGCTTGGGTGATCGCATCGCCATCCGGCACCGTGGTCAGGCGCTGGATGCGAAAGCCAAGTTTGAACAGCTCCTCGCCGAACCACTTGCCGTGGGTGTTGAGCGTGGTCCCGAGCAGCAGTTCGGTGCCGGTGTTGAGGATCTCGATGCGCACTGCAAAAGAGAGTCACAGACACGAAAAAAGCGCGACCCCTATCCGGAGCCGCGCTTTGGAAAATTCGGGAAGTGGCTCAGGACTCCTCTTCCTCGGTCCCGTTGGACTCGACGTTGATGGTGAGGATGGTGCTGACTTCCGGGTGGACGCGGACCACCACTTCGCTCTTGCCGGACTTCTTGACCGGCTTCTCGAGTTCGATGGCGTGGCGGTCGATCTTGATGCCGGCGGCTTCGAGTTCCTTGTGGATATCGAGCGAGGTCACCGAACCGAAAGCACGGCCGCCTTGGCCCACCTCGAGGGTGAACTTCGGACGAAGCTTGGAGATCTTGTTGGCGAGTTCCTTGGCCTGTTCGAGTTCCTCGGCCTCACGCTTGGAGCGGGCGGACTTGAGGTTTTCGACGTGGCGGAGGTTCGAGCGCGTCGCTTCGTAGGCCTTGCCCTGAGGGATCAGGAAGTTACGCGCGTAACCGGCACGGACCTTGACGACATCGGCTTCGGCACCGAGACCTTCGATTTTTTCGCGGAGAATGACTTGAGCGTTGGCCATGAGAGTCGTGGTCGTTCGTTGGGGCGGCGGAGGTAGGCTCCCGAGGCCGCGGAGTCAAGGGAAGAAAGCGGTTTTGCCAAATTCCGGCCCGCTTTCCGGACGTTTCAGGAAGCGGTTTCGGCCGCTTTCGCGACGCGAAGGAGGGTCGATTCGCCCAAATGGGGCGCGAGAATCTGGAGGCCGACCGCCAGATCCGTGCCTTCTCCGGAGGGGACCGTGCCACAGGGCACCGAGATCGCGCAGAGCCCCGCCAGGTTCGGGGCGAGGGTGAAAATGTCCGAGAGATACTCGTGGAGCGGATCGTCCGCGAATTCCCCGATCTTCCGGGCCGGTGCCGGGGCGACGGGGGTCAGGATCGCGTCCACCTGCCCGAAGGCGGCCTCGAAGTCCTTGCGGATCAAGGTCCTGACCTTCTGAGCGCGGGAGTAGTAGGCATCGTAATATCCGGACGAAAGCACGTAGGTGCCGAGGATGATCCGGCGCTTTACCTCCGGGCCGAAGCCCTCTTCCCGCGAGCGCTGGTAGAGCGCGGCGAGGTCGGCCGGCTGATGGGCCCGCTTGCCGTAGCGGATGCCATCGAAACGCGACAAGTTCGACGACGCCTCCGCGGGGGCGATGATGTAGTAGGTGGCGACGGCGTGCTCGGTGTGCGGCAGCGAGATATCGACCAGCTCCGCCCCCTGATCCTGGAGACGCTTCGCGGCGGCCTCCACGCGGGCACGCACCGCGGGATCGATCCCCTCCCCGAAATACTCGCGGGGAATCCCCAGCCGCATCCCCGCCACGCCTTTCCCGAGTTCCGCCGAGTAGTCCGGCACCGGCACTTTCAGGCAGGTCGAGTCGCGGTGGTCGGGCCCCGCGATCGCTTGGAGCAATAGCGCGGCATCTTCCACCGACTTGGTGAGCGGCCCGATCTGGTCGAGCGAGGACGCGAATGCCACCAGCCCGTAGCGCGAAACACGGCCGTACGAGGGCTTCAGGCCCACCACCCCGCAGTGCGAGGCGGGCTGGCGGATCGAGCCGCCGGTGTCCGATCCCAGCGCCGCAATGGCGAGATCCGCCGCCACCGCCGCGGCCGAGCCGCCCGAGGAACCGCCCGCGATCCGCGAGGGGTCGTGCGGGTTCCGGGTAAGCTGTAGCGCGGAATTCTCGGTTGCGGAGCCCATCGCGAACTCGTCGAGGTTCGTCCGGCCGAAAAGCACCGCACCCGATGCCTTGAGGCGCTCGGTCACCCCCGCGTCGTAGGGAGCGATGTAGCCGCTGGCGAGGAAGCGCGAGCCGCAGGTGCAGGGCTGGCCGGTAACGTTGATGTTGTCCTTCAGCGCGATCGGGATGCCGCCAAGGGGCAGCGACAAATCGGCAGTCACGGCCGCGGCACGGGCACCTTCCAGATCCCGGGAAAGATAAGCTCCGATCTCGCCATCGCGGCTGGAAATCGCCGCAGCGAGGTCATCGATGATATCGACGGCGCTGATCTCGCCCGCCTGGAGGCTCTTCCGCAGCGTGGAAATCGTGGAGGTGGAAAGGGACATGGGCAACAAACTCTAAATTTCAAATTCCAAGATCCAAGGACCCTCAGGCCTCGGCGATGACCTTGGGAACGCGGATCTGGTCTTGCGCCTGGTCGGGGGCATTGGCCAGCACGGCGGCTTGGGAGAGGCTCGGGCCGGGTTCATCCTCGCGCATCACGTCGTACACGGGAGCCGGGTAGGAAGTCGGCTCTATCCCGGTCACATCGAGGGCCGCAAGGGATTCCGCGTGACCGAGGACCGCTTCAAGCTGGCGCTGGAATACGGCGCATTCCTCCTCGCTGAGTTCCAGCCGGGCCAGATCCGCCACATAGCGGACATTGATGTGTTGTTCGGACGCCATCGCGGGCGGATTGGAGAGGAAAGCCCCGGCGGGGGCAAGGATTGCGAACATGCACCCGCGACATTGGCCGGGAGCCGTTCGAGGGACTTGTCAGAGGCTCCGGGCAGGGTAGCGTTCCCGCCATGCGTTTTTCACTCCTCGTTCCGCTGGCCATTGCCGCGACCGCGTTTCCGGCTTGGGCCGGCACGCCCAAGGAAGCTGCGGCCATCCGCGAGGCCTACGATCGGGATTTCCAAATCTGGGTGCTGAAGCTCCAGGTCGCGCCGAATGCGGAGGAGAGGACGAGGCTCGCCGCGCAGAGGCCTGACACCGCTTCCGCCTCGCGGAAAATGTGGAACACCATCCAGCCGAACCTCTCCGAGGACTGGACGCTCGACTATGCCGCCTGGCTGCTTCGCGTCACCGCCGGGCGCACCGTGCCGGACGACAAGGGCAATCCCGTCCCGCTGATCGGGGATGCATCCTCGGTGATCCGGCAGGCCGTGGAAAAGCACCACCTCGATAGCAAGAACCTCGGTCCGCTGTGCATGGCCGCCGTGGCGGTCAACGACCCGAATTCCCTGCCACTCCTCCAGAAGATCGAGGCCCAGGCTCCCGACCGGAAAGTCCAGGGCATCGCCGCGCTCGGCATCGCCATGCTGATGAAGAACCTCGGCGATGAATCCGAGGTGATGCGCCAGCGGCTGACGCTCCTGAAGAAAGCGATCATCGAGAGTAGCGAAGTCGAGATCAATGGCGTGAGCGTCGCCAAGCTGGCCGAGGATGAACTCTACATCATCCGCTTCCTCAGCAAGGGCCGGCAGGCCCCGGATTTGGTGGGAACGGGCTCGGGCGGCCAGCCGATGAAGCTCTCCGACTATCAGGGAAAGGTCGTGATCCTGCTCTTCTGGCGGGCGGAGGAAGGCAGCACCGAGCAGCTGGTCGAACTCGGCCGCGGCCTCCGCGAGCGCTTCGCCGGGAAGCCTTTCGAAGTCGTCGGCGTGAACCGCGACCCGGTGGCCAGCCTGCGGGGTCTCCAGGCCGACGGGCAGATCGCCTGGCCGAACTTCTCCGATCCGGAAAACAAGCTCGGCGCGCAGTATCGCGTGGGCACCTGGCCGCTGGCCTACGTGCTCGATGGCCAGCGCACGATCCACTACGTCGGCCCGGTCGGTTCCTTCGTCGAGCTCACCGCCGGAGCTTTGCTGGATCCCGAGAAGAAGTAGTCAGCCATGCATCAATTCCGCCGCGAGCCAGCGCTCGAACGCGGGGTGGTCGTTCAGGTCGTACTGCCATGAACGGAAGCCGAGGCGCTTGCCCGTTTCGATGTTGGGAGCGAGGTCGTCGATGTAGCGGGTCTCCGCCGGCTTCAGGCCGTGGCTGCGGATAGCGTATTCGTAGATCGCATCGTGCGGCTTGATAGCCTTCGCCTCGTGCGAAAGGACGGCTCCTTTGAAGTGCCGGAAGACCTCGTAAGTCTCGAAGATCCACGGGCAATGGATTCCGTTGGTGTTGGAGAACAGGATCAGGTGATGTCCGCCCGCCGCGAGGCCTTCCACCACGCGCCACATCGGTTCGTTCGGGGTGAAGATATTCCGCCAGGCATGCATGAAGATCTCCTCGGTGATCTCCACGCCAAGACTGCCGATGGCCCAGGGAATGTACTGGTCGTTCGGGATCAGGCCGCCTTCGAAGTCATCCTTCTTCTCTAACAGCGCGGCCAGCTTGGCTTCCACATCCGCCGTCCCGGGAGGCAGCAGGGTGGCGAGAGACTTCTCGAAGTGGAAATCAAGCAAGACGCGGCCGATATCGAACAGGAAGGTCACGAAGACGGGATAAGTTCCAAGTGAGAAGTGCCAAGTTCGAAACTCGCCCTACGCGATGCCGGAACACTTTGCGAGGATGTGGCGGGCTGCGGAGATCGCTCCGGAGTTCCGCCCGTGCAGCGCCAGCTTCCGTTTCATCGAGCGCCACAGGGCGGCATCGTCCGCCAGAAGATCGGCAACGGCGGTGCGGAGGGCTTCAGGGCTCTCGGCCAGACGCCCGGCCCCGATCATCTCCAGGAGCCGGAGGTTGCCCTCTTCCTGACCGGGGACGAG
>CAMLOZ010000141.1 GCA_946481625.1 uncultured Haloferula sp.
CTCGCGGCCACGAACTCGCGCGCTTGACGCGATTTCTCCACATAGAAGGGCTTCACCGTCTCATTGGCGATCTTGAGGATCTCCCCGCTCTCCACCAGCGGCAATGCGATCGTCTGGCCGATGTTCGGATTCGCGAGCCCCACCACCGCGCTCAGCGAAGCCATCGCCGCGGCGATCTCCGGGTGCGCGATCACGATGCCCGTGCGCGTGCCGGGCAGGCCGATCTTCGAAAGACTCAGGGTGAGGATGATGTGCTCGTCCCATACCGGCTTCGCGTCGGTGAAGATGATGTTCGGGAAAGGCGCGCCGTAGGCGTTGTCGATGATCAGCGGGATGCCGTGCTTCTTTGCCAGCGCGGAGAGCCGGGCGATCTCCTCGTCGGTCAGGACGTTGCCGGTCGGATTCGTCGGTCGCGAAACGCAGATCGCCGCGATGTCGTCCGTCACCTCGAGCGCGTCGAAGTCCACGCGGTATTTGAACTCGTGCGGGCCGGTCTTTTCGATCTTCGGCGGCACGGCGCGGAAGAGATCACCGCAAGAGCCTTGGTTGGCGTAACCGATGTATTCGGGCACTAGCGGCAGCAGGATCTTTTTCCGCCGTCCGTCCGGCATCTCGCCCGCGAGCGTGTTGAAGAGGAAGAAGAACGCGGTCTGCCCGCCGGAGGTGATCGCCACGTTTTCCGGTCCCAGCGGCCAGCCGAACTCACGGCGGAAGAGGCTCGCCAGTGCCGCGATGAAGCGCGGGTTGCCGCGCGGCGGATCGTAGTTCGCCAGCATCTTCTCCAGCGCGCCGGGCTCTGCCATGATCTCCTCCATCCGGCGCCGCCAGATTGCGTTCACCTCCGGGATGTGCGCGGGCTGCCCGCCGCCAAGCATGCAGATGTCCGGGCCGCCGGAGGCGAGGGCGTTGCCCAGATCCTCCATCAGTTCCTCGATGCCGCTGCCACCGGCGAGTTGCCGGCCCATGTTGGAGAATTCGTGAGTCATGACGCGGGTGCCGTTGACCGGCGGGTGGGTGACCCTATAGTGGCCGCTCATTCAAGAACAACCTCTCAAATTCCCATGGCCATCCAAGTCGGCGACAAAGCTCCGGATTTCACTCTCGTCACCAAAACCGCCGGAGGCCCGCAGCTCGTGAAGCTGTCCGATCTCGTCGGCAAGTCGAACATCGTCCTCCTCTTCGTGCCGATGGCGTTTACCGGCGTCTGCACCCAGGAGCTTTGCGACATCTCCGGCGGCATCGGCGAATATGAATCCCTTGATGCGAAGGTTTTCGGCATCTCCGGCGACAATCCCTTCGCGCAGGAAGCCTGGGCGCAGAAGTCCGGCATCTCCCTGCCGCTCCTCAGCGACTACGAGCACGCGGTCGCGAAGGCCTACGGCGTCGCCTATGATCAATTCCTGCCGGAAGCGAACCTCATCATGGGCGGCGTCGCCAAGCGCTCGGCCTTCGTGATCGACAAGGAAGGCGTGGTCCGCTTCGTGGACGTGAAGGAGCACCCGAAGGATTTGCCCGACTTCGCCGCGGTGAAGGCCACTTTGCAGGGGCTTTCCTGAAACGACCGGTAAGTGGAAAAAATCGAAAGGCCGCGGGGATCCCGCGGCCTTCTTTATTTTTATTGCGGGCGGTTCACTGCTCCACCTGCGGCTCGGCCTCATTGCCGGGCGGCAAGGGTGTCGATTGTGGCGGCGCGGGAGGCACCGAGGGGTCTTCCAGCGACGGGACATCCGGTGCCACCGGACCTGCCGGGACTTCGGGAATGGTTGGGTCGATCACCGGCGGGATGGTGGGCACCGTGCCATCCTGCGGCAGGGGAATCACATCACCGGTCGGCGGATAGACTTGGAACTCGTTGGCGGAGCCGACGGCGGGCAGAGCGGAATTCTGGTCGGTAACCTGGATGGAAAGAACCCAGCCGACTTCGCCGGTGTTGAGCTCGCCCTTCAAGTAGGTGCCGTCGTCGGAAATCACCTTCATTTCGGTGTTCCCCGCGAGCTGCTTCTCGGCGGAGACATCGCCCTTCGGTCGCTTGCTGAAAAAGGCCACGTTGTCCATGTTGGTGCGAACGAAGGAGCCGGGCTTGTAACCGGAGCGGGAGGCGACGGGGGTGCGTCCGGACCCTGGCGCCACGAGCGGGTCGAAGCTACCCCCGGTCACGACTTCCCCGGTTTCGCAGGAAGCCAGGACGAGGGCGCAGGAGCCGAAAATGAGGAGATGCCGCTTCATGAAAGTGCAGGCAAGGTGCCACGCGACCGGAGTAGGGTCAACGGGATATCAGTTGCGAATCCAGATGCTCCCGCAACGCCTCGCGCCAGTCCCGCGGAGCCTTGCCGAGCAGGGTTTTGAGGCGCTCCGTGGCCATCGCCGTATATCTCGGACGGGGCGCGCGAAAGGCGCTCATCTCCGCCATTCGCAGCGGCTTCGGTGTCGGCAGATCGAGTCCCCGGCGTTCCTTCAAGTAGGCTTGGATTTCCACCGCGATGCCGTGCCAGGTCGTCACAGGACCGCCGTTGCAAGCGTGGATAATCCCCGCCGGGCAGCCTGCGGCCAGAATTGCGGAAGTCCATTCGCACAGGTCGGTCGTGTAGGTCGGTAGCGAATACTTGTCTGCCACCGCGGAGACCTCCTCTCCTGCCACGGCGCGATTCAGGATCAGGTCGGGAAAGGCCGGCTTCTCGGGGCCGAAAACCCAGGAAACGCGCAGCACCGCACCGCCCTCCGCCAGCACGCCGCGCTCTCCTTTTTCCTTGGTCCGGCCATAGACCGAGAGCGGGTTGGGAGGGTCGTCTTCGTGTTTCAGGCCATCTGCCACGCCATCAAAGACATAGTCGGTGCTGAAATGCAGGATTTTCCGGCCCCGGTCCCGGCAGATCTCAGCCAGCTGACGGGGGGCGGCTGCATTGACCTGGCGTGCCAAGGCCGGGTCGTCCTCGCACTGCTCCAGCCCGGTCAAGCCACCGGGGTTCAGCAAGACGTCGAAATCCAGTCCCGCCACCTGCTCCACCGAGCGGGGATCGGCGAGGTCAACCCGGGCGCGGGGTAGCTCGATGATCTCGTGATCACGCTCCAGTCGGTCGGCCAAGGCCCGGCCGATCCGTCCCGTCGTGCCCGTGATCGCGAGGCGCACGTCAGACGGCGCGGAGTTCGTCGAAATCGTCTTCGGAATAGCCCGCCCCGCCACCGGCATCGCGGATCTTCCGCAGGCGCCGGCGCGCGCCGAATTTACTCTCCGGACCGTTCACGAGATCGACCACGAAACCGACGGTGAGAGGCAGCAGCGTGGCCACGCCGAGGGCGGCGACACCGATAGCCACGCCGCGGCGGGCATTGGGATTCATCAGGTCACCCAGGATTAGGCCGGCGGCCGCACCCAGCAGGGCCGGCGCGGCAAGCGCGGTGGCTTCGGTCCAGTCCCGTTCTCCGTCGTCGTCGGGGTTCATGCCGGGAACCTAACACTCAGCGCGACGCCACACAATCCCGGAAACGATACGCGATTGCGGGGCGCTTTTTCCATGTTTCGGTCAACCGCCGCCGGTCCCGGAGGTCTGTCGGTAGTGCCACCAGTTGGGAAGCGCTTGCCAAAATCGGCGATTCGCCCTTTCCCCGCCCTGCGGAGGCGTTAGGCTCCTCCGGCAATGCCCGACGCTGCCTCCACCTACGCCCTGATCCTTGCCGGAGGGTCCGGCACCCGTTTCTGGCCCCTCAGCCGGAACGCCAAGCCGAAACAGCTTCTGAACCTCTTCGGTGACGCGACTCTCCTCGAGCAGGCGATCCAGCGCCTCGAAGGGCTGGTGCCGCTGGAGAACATCCTGATCCTGACCAATGCGCAGCAGGAGGCGGCGGTGCGGCAGGTGGCCTCGAAACTCCCGGCCGGAAATATCTTCGCCGAGCCCGCGAAGCGCGATACCGCTCCGGCGGTCGCCCTCGGGATCGGTCTTGTGGCGGCCCGGAATCCGGACGCGGTGATGATCGTTTTGCCCGCGGACCAGTTGATCCGTGACACGGCGGCCTTCCAGTCCGTCATGAAGGATGCGATCGCCACGGCGGAAAAATCTGACGGTCTCGTCACCATCGGGATCAAGCCGACCTGGCCCTGTCCTTCCTACGGGTACATCGAGCGCGGCCAGCGCGCCACGATCCCCGGTCTCCACTGCGAGCAGATGCCTGCGGAAGTGAAGCGCTTCCGCGAAAAGCCGAGCACCGAGCTCGCCGAGCAATTCCTTTCGCAGGGCGGCTTCTGCTGGAACGCCGGGATGTTCGTGTGGACGATCCCGAATGTCATCCGCGAGCTGAGCACCCACCAGCCGGAACTCGCGTCCTTCGTTTCGGAACTCCGCCGCTCGCCCGATGTCGCCGCCACCGTGGCCGCGCAGTTCCCCAAGCTCACCCCGATCTCCATCGATTACGGCCTCATGGAAAAGGCCAAGCGCGTCCTCAATATCGAGGCGACCTTCGATTGGGACGACGTGGGGTCATGGCTCTCCGTCGCGAACTACCTCGAAACCGCCGGTAGCGACAATCGCGTCAATGCTCCGATCTCGGAGATCGATTCGGAGAACAACGTCGTCTTCAATGCGCGCAAGGGCTCGCACATCGCGCTGCTCGGCGTGGATGACCTGATCATCGTGCAGACGGACGATGCGCTGCTGATCGCGAACCGGCATCAGGCGGATGCGATCAAGAAGCTCGCCGACAAGCTGCCGCCGGAGTTGTTGTGAGAGGGGGGCGGTCAACATTTCACCGTCTTCCGCTTCTTCCCGAGATTCCCGTGCGCCTGCATCTTCCGGATGTAGGCTGCGGCGTCCGGCATCTTGCAATTGTTGTTCCCGAGATCCGCGGTGACGGGTCCGATCTCTTCCGCGGTCCGGATCGCGAGGTCGGTAAGCGGCACCACGTAGCCGCCCGTGCAGATCATAAAGTTGTTCATCGCATAGCGGACCGCGTCCGGAGCCTTGTGGATGTTCTTTTTCATCCGCTGCAGGAGCTTCTTTAGTTCGGCGAGATCCAGATCGGCATCGTCCTTCAGTGCGACTAGACCGGAGAGCGTGGACCAACCCGCCGCGGCGATCAGCGGCTTGTCCGAATCGATCCACTTCAATGCCATTTCATGCCCGTGCGGGCTCCCGGCGGCCACCCATGCCACGGTCGCACCGGAAAGCGAGCCGGCGTAGGCGTTTTCTACCCATCGCTGCAGGTCCTGCCGGGTCATCCGCGTGTCGTCCGAGATCAGCCCGGCGAGGTACATGGCGTCGTAGTTGCCGCTGTCGTAGAGATCGAGCGCGAGTTGGTGGTCCTTCTTGATCCGCTTCACGATCTTCTTCATGTCGCCGATCTTCACCCCGAAGCAGGGCTCCTTCACTCCGTGGTTTTTCATCATCATCCGCTTGTAGCTTTCGCTGCCGAGCGGTTCCAATTCGGCGAGGATTTCACGGGCATTCATGACGGAGGGCGCGTTGGGTTCAATGGATGTAGGGGGAAGCGATCCTCCCCAATCAAGCGGAGTTTGAACCGCTTCCCCTGAAATGAGGAGTCGATTTCGCGCCGGTTCTCCGAAACCTTTTTGTTCTCGCCCGCGTTTCTCCCGCTGATGATCCGACTCTCCGTATTTTTCCTCGCTTTCGCCTCCCTGGTCCGCGCCGACGATGAGGTTCAGCCGCCGCGCGACCCCGCTTACAAGCTGGTATGGGCGGACGAATTCGAGGGCGACGGGCCGGTGGACGAAACCAAGTGGCGGTTCGAGGAAGGCTTCGTGCGCAATCACGAACTGCAGTGGTACCAGAAGGACAACGCGGTGCGGAAAGACGGCCTGCTGGTGATCGAGGCCCGGCGCGAGAAGGTCCGGAACCCCCGCTTCGAGGAGGGCTCCCGCGACTGGAGGAAGCGACGCGGGGAAGCGGAATACACTTCGTCATCCATCACCACGATGGGGAAGCACGATTGGAAGTTCGGGCGTTTCGAGGTGAGGGCGCGCTTCAATCCGCTTCCGGGTCTATGGCCCGCGATCTGGACCACCGGCCGCGGGCGCTGGCCGCATGGCGGGGAGATCGACATCCTCGAATACTACAGCGGTCGTATTTACGCGAACTTCTGCTGGTCCGGGAAGCACGGCCGCGACGTGTGGAATACCGGTTCGCATTCCATCGGCCGCTTCGTCCGCGATGACTCGTGGAAGGACAAGTTTCATCATTGGGTTCTCGAATGGGACGAACAAAAGATGACCGTCTGGCTTGATGGCGAGATATTGAACACCCAGCTCATGAAGCACGTGCAGAACCAGGATGGACCCGTGGTGAATCCCTTCCTCGCGCCGCATGCCTTTCGTCTGAATTTCGCCATCGGCGGGCCGCAGGGCGGGGACCCCTCCGGCACTTCGTTTCCGCAGCGCTACGAGGTGGACTACGTGCGGATCTATCAGAAATGAAGGCGGGGACGCCTTTCCAAGGCGTCCGGCTTATGGGGCGGCGTGATTCCCCGGGCAAGCTGGTGCCATGAATTCCGGCCGTCCCCCGCCGGCCGTTTCGGAGAAACATCCCTGCTTCACCGGCGGCACCTGATTCTCACGAGCGTTTCCGCCAGCAATTCCTTCTCACCGATCTTCTCCGCCCACGCCTCCGCTTCCTCGGGCGCAACAATCGCCAGCGCTGCCGCGTAGGCCGCGCACGCTTCATCCCGAGCCGGACCCGCGGCCAAAGTTTCGATCCAGGCCGCGGGCGCCCCCCGCTCTTGTTGCGTCCATATCCCGATCAAGGATGGCATCGCCGCTTTCATCGTGCGCTCGTCGTCGAATTCCATCACCCACGCCGCCGCGGCGTGAGCATCCTGCTGGGTCCAGCGCTGCACGGTTGCAGCAAGCACCGCATCCACCGCCCGCGGGGTCACGTTTCCATCTGCCAGAAGCCGGGCTATCCGCGGCGGATCCACCTCCGCCAAAGCCGGGAGCACACTGCATTCGACCAAGCTGCGGATTTCCTCCCCGCTCTCATCTCTCGCAAGCCATTCGAATGCGGCCGACGGATCGCCCGTTGCTTGCTGCGCCAGCGCGAAACCTAACATCTCGCCGCGCTGCCGCGGATCGGAGATTCCTTCGGCACAGCGGATCGCAAGTGCCGGGGAATAACCGACCACTTCCACGGCAACCACGCCAAGCGCCGCATTCCGCGCCTCCCCTTCAAGCGCCATCGCCCAGCCCGCCGCCGCATCGGGATCACGTCCTGCCCATGCCGCGAGACTCGCAGTCGTAGGCCGCATCCCGTAGCGCGGGAGATCCCGCCCGGACTTCGCCGGACGGGAGTCCACAATCCCATCACCGGCCGGAAGACCGGCCATCCAAACCCCGACGGCAAGCGCCGCCATCAGCACTGGAACCCAACTCACAGTTCTCATGGTCGATTGCCGTCGGGGTGGATTCATTCCGGGGATATCAGGGAGTGACCGTCACATTGTCGAAGACCGCGGTGCAGTCTGTCGCGTTGTTGTGGGACGTCACCGCCAGACCGATCTGGATGTTGCTCGCCATCGCGATCGTCTGGCTTCCGAGCGTTGTCCACGAAGAGCCGTCGGACGAATGGGAGGTTGTCAGCGTGTTGCCGTTCCGGATGATCCTCACCCAGCGCGGTGCGGTGATGCCGGTGGTCGTCGTGCTCGTGCTCGTGCCGCCGGTCGTCGCGCGGCGTTGGAAGGAGACACCGCTGCTTGGAGTGATCACGATCATCGCGTGTTTCGATCCCGCTGTCAGGCTTTCACGGATCATCACGCCGGCCTTGGCCCAGGCGTTGGTGTTCTCGACCGAGGCGACGCGTGCCGTGATCTCGCCGTCGCCGCTGAGCGGTTGCCAGACA
>CAMLOZ010000142.1 GCA_946481625.1 uncultured Haloferula sp.
ACCATCAGGTCCATCATGATCCGGCAGTGCTCGCCGTGGTCGAAGCGCGGGCGCGAGTTCAATTCTTCCTCGCGCGAAGCCTTGCCCATCGACTTCGAGATCCGCTTGTCGACCTCGTCGAGGCGCTTGAGCAGCTCTGGGGGCAGGTTTTCGCCCGCGCCGAGCGTCGCGGCTTCCGCCTCGATGCGGCGCTCCACCTCGCGGATCGATTCGAGGTACTGCTCCAGCTTGTTCTTGTCCGCCTGGCCGAGCTTCGCTTGCAGGCGCTTGGCATCGGTGCTGACCAGATCGAGCACCGATCTGTCATCGGCGGCCTGCTTCTCGCCGCCCTTCGAGCGACCGCGGAAGAGACGGTCGAAGGCGACGCGGGGGTTGATCTCGCAGGGGAGGGGAACGGTGGAGGTCTTCCAGGAAATGTGCGAGGCGTAGAGGCGGGTGTAGTTGACGTTCGTATCGATGCCGGTGGCAACCGGCTCCGTGCCGAGTTCCAGCGAGGGCAGCTTGGTGTTCTTGCCGAGATGCTGCGCCGCTATCTGGTCCATCGAGATCCCGCCCGCAGCGATGTCCGAGCCGGTAGTCTTCGTGATCGTCGTGCCGGTCAGCCAGCCGCCGGTCTTCACGTAATGGCCGTCGCCGGTGAAGGAAGCCTTGTTCTGCAGGCCGGTGAGGATGAGCAGCTCCTGCTTGTGCTTCTCCAGCGGCGAGAGGATTGGCGAGAGCTTGAAGCCGCGGCCCTTGCCCTCCGGCGTCCAGCGGTCGGCGCGCACGCCGTTCGGCATGTAGAGCAGCGCGATCCGCACCGGCAGCGACGCCGATGAACCCGCCGCCATGAGCGGCCGCATGGCATCGAGGAAGGGCAGCGCGAGGGTGGCACCGGCACCGCGAAGGAAACTGCGGCGCGGCATCAGCCACTTCTGGGATTGGATGTTGGCCATTTGGAGGGTGGATGATTTGGAGCTGATGGTTGATGGTTTGAAGGAGGAGCCTTTGGCTGTTCGCCATCAACCATCGACCTTACACCATCAACTTTCTTACCTTTTCGCGCTGCGGTTCTGGAAGGGGTGGGATTCGACAATGGAAAGGACCAGCGACTGCATCTTCAGATCGTTCTTACGGAGCTTGCCGACCAGATCGCTCACCACCGGCTCGTCGTAATACTCTAGAGGACGGCCGAGAGAGTAGGCGAGCATCTTCCGGGCGAGGTTGCGCAGGAAAAGCTCGTCGGAGCCTTGGAGGAGCTTCTTCAACTCGGCGGGGCTAGAGAAACTGATGTCGCCGGGGAGGACGGCCTTGGAATCGATCAGCTCGCCATTGGCATCGACGCTGCGCCAGCGGCCGATGGCGTCGAAGTTCTCGAGGCCGAAGCCGAGCGGGTCGATCTTCGCGTGGCAGCCGGCGCAGCTTGCCTTCTTGCGGTGGATTTCGAGGGTCTCGCGGAAGGACAGGCCCTCGGGCGACTTGTCGTCGCCGGGGAGCACTCCGGCATCGGGTGGCGGTGGCGGCGGCGGAGTGCCGAGGAGGGTGTCGAGGATCCACTTGCCGCGCTTCACCGGGCTGGTGCGCAGCGGCAGGGAGGTGGCGGTGAGGATGGATGCCTGGCCGATCACGCCGCCGCGGTTCGGATCGGTGAGCGAGACCTTCTGCATCTGTGTGCCGGTGACGCCGGGGATGCCGTAGTGCTTCGCGAGTTCGGCGTTGGCGAAGGTGTAGTCGGCGTGGATCAGGTCGGTGGCGGGGCGGTCGGCCTGGATGAGGTAATTGAAGAACTCGACCGACTCGCGGTACATGGCGACGCGGAGGGAGTGTGTGAAAGTGGGGTAGCGTACGGGATCGGGTTCGGCGTTCTCGCGGAGGTCCTCGAAGCCGAGCCATTGGCCTGCGAAGTGGCGGGCGAGGGTTTCCGATCTTTTGTCGGCAAGCATCCGCAAGGTTTCGGCGCGGAGCGTGGATGGCTCGGAGAGCTTTCCTTCGTCGGCGAGTTTTAACAGCCTTTTGTCCGGCAAGGAGGCCCAGAGGAAGTACGAGAGTCTCGTGGCGAGTTCGAAATCGTTGACCTTCCACTCGGTCTTCCCGGGCTGGTCGTCTTCCATGCGGAAGAGGAAGGAGGGATGCAGCAGCAACGACTGCAGCGGGGTGCGAAGCGAGTCCTCGTAAGATTCACCGGCGGCCAGCTTCTCACCGAAGGCGGCGAGGAGGGGCGCGAGATCCTCGTCGGTCACGCGGCGGCGGAAGGCGAGCGAGGCGTGAGTGAACAGGACGGTGCGCGCGGCTTGCTCCGCGGACACCTTGTCGTTCGGCTTCGCGAGGATCACGCGCTCGCACTCCTTCGCGTCCTCGTAGATCGCGGTGACGATCCGCTTGGACGCGGCGAGATACTTCTCCATCAGCGAGGGCTGGACGAAGAGGGCATCGCCGACATTGTCGAAGCCCTCCCCGCCCGCGCCGTCGGAGGGGAAATCCTTGCCCGGCTGGAAGTCGATGCCGAAGAGATCGCGGACGGTGTTGTTGTATTCGTTCCGGTTCAGGCGGCGCACGGTGGTGCGGCCCGGGTTGCGGGGGAAATTGCCGGTCTCCAGTTTCGCGAGCACGGAGCGGATTTCATCGACCAGCGCGGCGCGTTCGGCGTCGGTCGGAAGGACATCCTCGTCGTCGGGCGGCATCTCGCCGTCCTCGACCTGCCTGGCGATGTTTTCGAGGAAGCGGTGGTGGCGGAAGGCGGCCTCGGTCGAGGTGATCTGGTGGACCTCGATCCCGCCCTTCTGTTTCTTCGCGCCGTGGCAATCGTAGCAGTACTTTGAGAGCAAAGGAGTCGCCTTGTCGGCAAATGGATCGGCGGCACCCGGCAGGGCGCTGGCGAGGAGCAGGAGAATGGCGCGGAAAGAGAACACGAGGCGGACTAGAAACGTGGCGCGCCGATGCGGACTTTCACGGGTTTCGGGCGGGGATGCCCGCGCGCCCGGTCGGGAAAGCTCGCCTTCCGGGGCTAGGGAGGGAAGACTCGGGGGGTGGAGCAGGAGACGGACGCGTTCATCCTCTATCTCGCGACGGAGCGCGGGCTGTCGGCGGCGTACCAGCTTTCGGTGCGGCAGACGCTGGATGCCCTGGCGGGATGGCTGGAGGGCAAGCGACTGCGGCTTCGGGATGTGGGGACCGATGATCTGACGGGATTTCTCGGGGCGCGGAAGGATGCGGGGCTGGCCGCTTCATCGCTGCGGATCGCGACGGTGCATTTGAAGGTGTTCTTCCGCTGGCTCGCGGCGCGGGGGAAGTTGCCGATGGATCCGGCGGAGCCTTTGCTATCGCCGCGGCCGGAGCAGACGCTGCCGGAGACGCTGCATGGCGAGGAGGTGGCGCGGATGTTGGATTCAATCGACACGACGCGGTTCCTCGGGAAGAGGGACCGGGCGATGCTCGAGTTGTTCTATGCCTCGGGCTTGCGCCTGGCGGAGTTGTGTTCGGCGCGGCTGGAGAATCTGGATCGCGACGAGCATTTCATCCGGGTGACGGGAAAGGGCAACAAGACGCGGATCGTGCCGGTGGGGCGGACGGCGGAGGAGATGCTGGACCGGTATCTGGCGGGCGAGCGGAAGGAACTGGTGAAGAAGCGGAGCGGCTCGCACATTTTCCTGAGCGTGCGCGGCGGGAAGCTATCCCCGGACCGGGTGCGGCAGGTGGTGAAGGAGCGCGCGGCAATGGCGGGGATCGAGCAGAACGTGTATCCGCATTTATTACGGCATTCGTTCGCGACGCATTTGTTGGAGGGCGGGGCGGATTTGCGGGTGATCCAGGAGTTGCTGGGGCACGCGGATATTTCGACCACTCAGATTTACACGCATGTGGACGGGGCGAGATTGAAGGCGGTGCACAAGAGGTTTCATCCGCGGGGATGAGCGGCGCAGGCGCCTTGGACAGCCTGCTGCGGAGTTGCATAGCCAACTCACCAACCGCAGTCCAAGGCAGCTGCGCCGCGGGTTGGTCAGCGTGGAGCGTAGACGGTGCCCTCGCGGTCGGCCCAGGGAGCTTGGCACCAGGCGTCGTCGCGGAGGGTGAGGTTGACGATGAACCTCGCGATCGCGGTACCGTTGTAGTCGTGGTGGTTGCGTTCCCAGCCTTTCCTCGCGACGGCCTCGCGGGCGGGAGCTTGCAACGAGAAGTATCGTACTTTCTCCGCGAGGTCGGAGACGTCATCGAAGTAGATGATCTCGTCCTCGGCATAAAGTCCTTCCAAGCCAGCCCCGCGGGGGGTGAGGGTCAGGATGCCGTTGCCCATCAGCTCGGCGATGCGTGAGGAGGAGTAGAGCGGGACATCGGTGCGGCGCGAGAGGTTGAGCGCCATCTTCGAGCGGCGGATGATCTGTTCCTTTTCCCAGCCGAAGATGCCGGGTTGGTCGAGGCAGCCGTAATAGCCGACACGGAGTTCGGAAAGAGCCTCCTTCAACTCGAGGAGGAAGGCGCGGCGGCCGGGTTCGCCCTTGTCGCGGCCGAAGAAGAGGAGGTCGTGCCGGAGTTCGGCATCGGGGGTTTCGAAGGCGCGGTGACACTCGATCCCGGCATCGACGGCGCTGGGGATGAAGCCAGCGGCGCAGGTGGGGGTGGCGAGAGCTTCGAGCAAAGGACCGCCGGTGGAGCAGAAGACCGCATCGAGGACGCCGAGCCGGTCGCGGAGGTGGCGGGTTTCCTCATCGTCCCAGAGGGGATCGACGTACCAGAGGCCGATGCGGATGTCCGGCAGGATGAGGCGGATCTCGCGGAGGGTTTCGGCGGTGATATATTGCGCGTGGCCGAGGATGAGGAGGTCGGGGTGGACGTTGCGGCAGGTTTCGATCAGGGCCCTGTTGGCGCGACCCTTGCCGAAGGTCTTGCTCTTCAGGGGCGAGAGCATGCGGGCGCGGTCGTTGATGGAAAACGGATAGACGAAGTGGCCGAGGCGGATGAGGCCGTGGTGGATCTTCTGGTCTTGGTTCCAGAGGTGCGCGCCGTCCTTGTCGAGCTGGAGGTTCGCGGCGTGGACGATGCGCATGGCGGGGAGTTAAAAGTTCCAGGTTCGAAGTTCCAAGTGCCAAGGCGAGGGAAGTTCGAAGTTCCAGGAAAGGCGGAGGATGGCTCGGATCTTCACGGCACCTGCCGTGGTCCAAGGCGGCCGCGCCGCGGCCCGAGAAATCCCGCCCCTCCGGGTCCGCCTCACTTCCCCACCCCATTCCCGTGCTTTACGGCGCGGAATCCGCTCCCTAGCGTCCGCGCCAAGCTCCGGCATCCCGTAAAAAAACCGCCCATGTCCGCTCACCGCACCGTCCCCTTCGAAACCGACCGCATGCCTCCCGGCATCCCCTATATCATCTCCAACGAGGCGGCGGAGCGGTTCTCCTTCTACGGGATGCGGACCATCCTCGTCATCTTCATGGCGAAGTACCTGTGGCTGATGGATGGCAAGGGCGGGACGCCGATGAGCAATGCCCAGGCGAACGAGTATTACCACTACTTCACCGGACTGGTGTATTTCACCCCTCTCATCGGGGCTTTCATCTCGGATGTCTTCCTCGGCAAGTACCGCACCATCATCTGGCTCTCGATCGTCTATTGCCTCGGTCACGCCACGCTTGCGTGCATGGGATCCTACGGGAACTCGGGCTGGTGGCTCTTCGCCGGTCTCGCGATGATCTGCATCGGCTCCGGCGGCATCAAGCCCTGCGTCTCAGCGCACGTGGGCGACCAGTTCGGCACGAAGAACACGCACCTGCTAACGCGGATTTACAATTGGTTCTATTTCTCCATCAATTTCGGCTCCTTCGTCTCCACGCTGCTGACGCCCTGGCTGCTGGAGTGGTACGGACCGCACTGGGCCTTCGGTGTGCCCGGCGTGCTGATGGCGATCGCCACGCTGATGTTCTGGATGGGCCGGAACAAGTTCGTGCACGTGCCGGCGGGCGGCTTCAAGTTCTTCGACGAGCTGTTCTCGCGCGACGGCCTGATCGCGCTAGGGAAGCTGATCCCGCTCTTCCTCTTTATCGCCGCGTTCTGGGCTCTGTATGACCAGACCGGTTCCTCGTGGGTCTTCCAGGCGGCGCAGATGGACCGGAACTTCCTCGGCTTGACCTGGCTGGAGTCGCAGGTGCAAGCGGTCAATCCGATCCTGATCCTCACCTTCATCCCGCTCTTCACCTTCGTGCTGTATCCGGCGATCGACCGCGTCTTCAAGCTCACGCCGCTGCGGAAAATCGGCATCGGCTTCAGCCTGATGGTCGCCACCTTCGCGCTCTCCGCGCTGATCCAGACCTGGATCGACGGCGGCGCGAGCCCCTCGATCGGCTGGCAGTTCCTCGCCTACGTGCTGATCACGGCGTCGGAGATCATGGTCTCCATCGTTGGCCTCGAGTTCGCCTACACGCAGGCGCCGCGGAACATGAAGTCGCTGGTGATGTCGCTCTACCTCTTCTCGGTCTTCGTGGGGAACTTCTTCACCTCGCAGATCAACCACTACATCCAGATCCCGAGCGCGGCCACGCGGCAGCTCGCCGCCCAGGTGGCGAACGTGGAGCCCGGCATGGAACCACGCAACGTGCTGATCGCGGGCTATGACGGCGTGACCGGCACCGACGACGACTTCGCCGCGAAGATGGACAGCGGTGCGATCGCCGAGCTGACCGTCCCCGGACAAGCCGCCTACCAGACGGGCGCTGCCGTTGTCGAAGCCATCGCCCGCAAGCAGGATGACAAGCTGCCCGCCATCGATCAGGTTAGCGGCCTGGGCAACGACCCGTGGGGCAATCCGATCCGGTACGAAATTGTGGACGCCACCTCCTTCCGTTTGATCAGCGACGGCCCGGACAAGCAGCCGGGGACCGAGTGGGACCAAGGGCTGACCGTGAGCATCGCGAAGCCGGTGGGGCCCAAGGCGAAGTCGTGGGGAGACGCCATCCGGCCCGAGACCACCTGGCTCGAACGCAGGAAAAAGGCGCTGGGTCTCGCGGTCGAGAAACCGGTGAGCGAGACGATCTATTCTTCGGAGGCATTCTCCGGCGGGCAGACGAAGCTCCAGGGGGCGGCTTACTTCCGCTTTTTCACCTGGCTCATGCTCGCGACCACGCTGATCTATATCCCCTTCGCCGTCATCTACCGGCCGAAGACTTACCTCCAGACGGACGATGCTGATCGATTCCCACTGCCACCTGGCGAGCCATAAGTTCCCTCCCGCCGAAGTCCCCGAACTGGTCGCCCGCGCCCGCGATGCCGGCGTGACCCGCATGGTCAGCCTGGTCACCGGGCTCGACGACCTCGACGCGAATCTCGCCATCGCCGCGGCGCACCCGGAGGTCTCGATCTGCATCGGCATCCATCCCTGCGAGGTGCACGAGGCGCCGGACGACGCGATCGAGCAGCTCCGCCCGCATGCCGCGGACCCGCGCGTGTGCGGCATCGGCGAGACCGGCCTCGATTATTATCATACCGCGCCCGAAGGCTGGGACACCGAGTCCTTCCGCGAACGCCAGCGCGATTTCCTCGACCGGCATTTCCAACTCGCGGCGGATGCCGGGCTGAACGTGGTGATCCACACGCGCGACGCGAGCGGCGATGCTTCCTTCCAGGATGCGCTCGCGATCTACCGCCGCCACGGGGAGAAGGTGCGCGCGGTCTTCCATTGCTTCATCGGCCCGGTGGAGAACGCGCGCGCGGTGATCGAACTCGGCGGGCTCGTTTCCTTCGGCGGCGTGGCCACCTTCAAGAACGCGACCGACGTGCTCGCGACGGCCTGCGCATTGCCTGCGGGCAGTTTCATACTGGAGACGGATTCGCCCTACCTC
>CAMLOZ010000143.1 GCA_946481625.1 uncultured Haloferula sp.
TAGAGCAATTTGCCATTCCGGAAGAACGCGAAAACCCAGCGGCCGAACTCGACCCATGCGGCGATCGCCTCACCCCGGACTTGGAAAGCACGGGCGGAAACGTCAAATTCCTTCGGGCTACGAGGCGGCAGATCTCCGTCGCCAGGCGACTTCAGCACCACGCACAGCAAGGTCGCGGCATCCTCATCCTTCGAGACCAGGAAGGTATCCGAAAGCTGTCCGGCCATGGGATCGGCGCGGACCCCGAGGCGCTCCGCATGCATCGCGGCCAGATCCTCGAACAGGGACTCATCCGTGCTGGAGGCCTTGAAAGGCAGGGCGTGCATCCCGCGGACCGGGAACAGCATCGCCAGATTACCTCCCGGCAGGTTGCTCAAGTCCGAGGCGCGGGCCGGACCGTCGGCCGTCTGGAGGACAAAGCCCCCGGTGCTCGCCTGCTTCCAGATCTCCCACCCCCGGGCACCGGGGACAAGCAGCGTTGTTTCCTGTTGTTTGCTCAAGGCACTACCTCCTCGGTTCGTTCCAAAACCGCCGGTCGTCCCGTGCGGTTGCGCACGATGACCGTGATTTTTCGTTTGGCACCGGCAACCGTGCCGATGCTTTCAATGCGTTGCGTGGCGTCGTTGACGGTCATCCGGCCGGAAATTTCAGGGCGCATGCTGGTGTCCACACCGAGGAGTGCAAGCGCTTGCTCCAGTTGTTGGAACGGAGCGTCGTCCTCGGTTTCGCGGATCCCATCGGGCCCGCGCACGGTTTCGGGAATCACCGCGGCTTCCTCGACCGAGACCTCGGCAGCCACCGCGATCAACTCCGCGGAAGCCTCGTTCAAGTCGAGCTGACCGCTGCTCCAGATCGTGAACCAGTTGCGCCAGTCCGGTTTGAGCGCCTCGACGTAGTCCATCCCCTTCACCAGCCGCACCTCGTCGAGATTGTAGAAGGGGCGGTTGAAGGGCTGGTTGAGGCGGCCTTGGGCAAGGTACCAATCGGACTCGGCACCGGTCAGCCCGGTTTCATCATTGGTGTCGACCCAGTCGATGAGGCAGTCGGTCACGGCCTGCGCTTCGTCGAGCGTGAGCCCCCAGTCCATGAACATGGACTTGAGCAACTGTTCGTCCTGTTTGAGCACCAAGGCGTTGATGTTGAATTTCTCGCCCTCTGAAATCAGGCGCACTTCGAAGCCCTCGCCGTTCTCCTCGGACATCTGCCGCAAAAGGGGATCGGTCCGCTTGACCGCGGGATTCGCTCCGATCGCGATTCCCATCTCCGCCAGTTGCCGGGCACGGAAGCCGTGGACCTGGGCGGTGGCCAGATCGACATCGAAGGAAACCACCCGGATTGCCGCCATCGTCGCCATCGCGAGGATGGCAATCAGCCACAACACCGCGACGAGCGCGGAGCCGCGAACCAAATGCCTGCGTGGATTGCGAATCATCATCGGTTTCCTCCATTTTCCCTTCCGCCCCCTCCACCTTGCCCACCTCTCGGACCACCGCCACCGCCAGGAACATTGATATCAATTCCCCCTCCGGGCTGCGGCGGCCCACCACCACCACCACCACCGCCGCCGCGCTGTTGCTGCTGGAGCTGGCGCATCATCACCTCGGGATCCTGCTTCGGGGGGATCCAGAAAATCTGGTTCATGACCTCGCCATCGCCGCCGAAGGCGACCGTCAGCTTCATCTGCAGGGGCAGTCTCCCGACCAGATCCCAGTCATAGGCCCACTCCATGGTGCGGCCGTCCAGCACCTCCCATTCGAAAAGGCGCACATCCTCCAGCAACACGACTTCCGCGAAGGGCTCCAAGCTCTCGTTGGTCTGCTGGTTGTCGCTATCCTGCAGGATCTCTTCCTCGTAATAGTAGAGGACGATGTCGATGAAGCCGTCGCGGCGCGGGACCGTGGAAAGCTTGACCGCCTTCGCGACCTTCTCGGTCCCGCCCCAGGTGAAAGCGAGCGGCACGTTCTGCAACGTGAGATCGGAAAGATAGCGTGCCCCCGCATCGCTGGAGGCGAGCTCCATCCGCGCGTTCCCCGGCAGGGTGCCGAACATCTTGCCGAGAAGCTCGAACATCGCCTTGCGCTCGCCCTCCTCGTTCTGGGTGTTCACCACGGTCTGCCCCAGGAGCATGCTGGCCTGCTGGGTGCGGAAGACCATGATCATCACGATCGCAAAGACCAGCAGCGCGAGCACCAACTCGAGCAGGGTGAAGCCATGGCGCAGCCGCGGTCGTATCGGTGCGGCAGCTCTCATGGTTGGTAGAGGCGCGAGTAGCGCCAGGTTTCGGCCATCTGCTCCTGCAAAACACCGCCTTCAAACCAGCGGGCGACCACCTCGATGCGGTACATCTCCTGCAAAAGCTGCCCGTCCTCGTTCTCAATCTCGGGCAGCAGCTCGATCGTGGTCTCGATCTCCATGCCCTGGTTCTCCATCTCCTCGACGGCTTCCGACTTGCTGCCCTCCTCAAGCACCGGCTGGGACATTTCCCGCACCAGCGCGCTCTCCAGAAGACGGTTGATCTTCAACTCCTTCTGAGCAGCGGAGGCGAGATCCGCGGTGCGGTGCAGGGCGATGGCGAATCCCGTGGCCGCGATCGAAAACACCCCGAGCGCCAGAAGGACTTCCAGAAGCAGGAAGCCCCGGGCGGCGCGCCGCATGCCGCGGCTTGGACGTGGGGTGAATCTCATGATGGTGAAAGGCTTAGTAAATTTCGGAAGAACGATCGCGAACGCTGGCGGTCAGCGGATGGAACTCCACCACCTCCCAGCTCTTCCCCAATTGGAAACGAACCGCGAGGGGTTCGCAAAAGCCCTCGGGATCGAAACGCCAGATCTGACGGGTCTTCGCATCGATCGGTATCCAGATATCGCTGGCCCAGCGACGCACGAAAAGCTGCATCTCCTCCCCCGCTTCCCACGTGTCATGAATGCTGTTGAAGCGGTTTTGCTCCTGCTCGCCGGTCTCCTCCACCGTTGCCGCGAGGGCCGCGGCGGCTACCTCCCGCCGTTCCGGTTCCAGGACGGATTCGGCCAGAGGCATGAGACTCACCCGGTTGGCATAGAACTCCAAGGCATACGGGCGCTGCTGCAGAGAGGCGAGCGTACGGGCGCGCTTCGCGAGAAGTCCCACATCGCCGGAGGCAGCGGCCAGCACCCGCTCGTCCCGGGAGAGCATCATCATGCCGATGGCACTCCCCGCGATCACGGCGATGGCCAAGAGAACGATGACGATCTCCAGAAGCGTGAAGCCGCGCGCGGCAACCTTATTTGGGATCCTGGCTGCTGAGATCATCTTCGGTGCCGGCCTGGCCGTCTTTGCCCATGCTGAAGAGCTCGAATTCACTCGGATCCTTCGTGCCGGGGAACTTGTAGCCGTAGGGATTGTTCCACGGATCGGTCGGGACGCGGTCGGCTATCTTCGTCCAGCGACGCGGGACGGGGGTGCTGGACGGCTTGGTCACGAGTGCCTCGAGGCCCTGCTGCTGGGTCGGATAGTTGCCCGCGTTGAGCTTGTAAGTCTTTAGCGAGGAACCGATCGCGTTGAAGTCGGCATCGACCCGCTGGAGCTTCGCACCATCGCCGATGCCACCGATCAGGGCGATGGAACCACCCAGGAGCACGGCGATGATCCCGAGGACGATGACCATTTCAAGCAGGGTGAAACCCGCGGCGACGCGCTGACGGATGGACTTCTGGTATTTCATGGATGGTGCAATGCGGTTGCTGGGAAAAGGATTACGCCTGAGAAAACACCGCGGGAATCAAAAGTTGTCTGGAAAATCCGCCACAATCACAGCGGGCTTCTTCCTTGCGCCCGGAGGAACTTTCCCCCACCCCTTCCGGCAAACATCCCATGAACAAGGTTCTCCTCATCGGCGCCGGGGGCGTCGGCAGCGTCGTCGCCCACAAATGCGCCATGGTTCCCGCGGTTTTCGGCGAGATCACGCTGGCGTCCCGGACGAAATCGAAGTGCGACTCCATCGCCGCGGAGGTCAAGAAGCGCACCGGCCGGGACATCGCGACCGCCCGGGTGGACGCCGACGACCCGCTTCAAACGGCTGATCTCATCCGCAAAACCGGCGCGACCCTCGTCATCAACGTGGCCCTTCCCTATCAGGATCTGGCCATCATGGATGCCTGCCTGGCGGCCGGGGTGGACTACCTCGACACCGCGAACTACGAGCCCAAGGACGTGGCCAAATTCGAGTACTCCTGGCAATGGGCTCTCCACGACCGCTGGCTCGCCGCCGGACGCTCCGCCCTGCTCGGCTCCGGCTTCGACCCCGGCGTGACGAACGTTTTCACCGCTTGGGCGCTCAAGCACCACTTCGACGAGATCCACACGCTGGACATCATCGACGTGAACGGCGGCAACCACGGCAAGGCCTTCGCGACGAATTTCAACCCGGAGATCAACATCCGCGAGGTGACGGCCGAGTGCCGCCACTGGGAGGACGGCAAGTTTGTCGAAACCCCGCCGATGTCGAAGCACCAGGCCTTCACCTGCCCGGACGGCGTGGGCACCTACGAGATCTACCGGATGTATCACGAGGAACTCGAGTCGCTGGTGAAGCACATCCCGACGATCAAGCGCGCCCAGTTCTGGATGAGCTTCTCGCCGAATTACCTCAAGCACCTCGAAGTGCTGCAGAACGTAGGGATGACCCGCATCGATCCGGTCATCTACAACGGCGTGGAAATCATCCCGCTGCAGTTCCTGAAGGCCGTGCTGCCGGATCCCGGCGAACTCGGCCAAACGACGAAGGGCAAGACCTGCATCGGCAACGTCATCACCGGAGTAAAAGACGGCAAGGCGAAGGCCATCTACATCTACAACATCTGCGATCACGAGGCTTGCTTCGCCGAAGTGGGCAGCCAGGCAATCTCCTATACCACCGGCGTTCCCGCCATGATCGGGGCCAAGCAGATGCTGGAAGGCAAGTGGCGCAAGCCGGGCGTCTGGAACATGGAGCAGTACGATCCCGACCCCTTCATGGACGATCTGAATGTCCATGGGCTGCCGTGGCAGTTCATCGAGCTCACGCCGGAGCAAGCGGCGGGATTCGTAGTGGCCTGATTCCGATGATCCGATCATTCCTTCGAATCGGCATCGCCGCGGTCCTGATGTCCGCCGGCATGGCTGCAGATGTGAAAGTCGAGGCCGTGGTCCTGGAACTTCCGAATGCTGTGGCGGATCCCTTGATGGAGAAGATCCGCGGCGGCGAAGCCGAGCCTTTGAGGGATCTCGTCTCTCCCGAAGGCACTCCCGGGGAGAATAGCGGTGCGAAGCTGATCGCCCGCTTCGAGGCCACGGAGTTCAAAGACGGCAAGGCGACCCACACCGTCAACCACGACGCCGCGGACAACCGGGAGGAGACCTTCTTCTATCAGGTCACCGCCAAGGATACCGCGGCCTCCACCCGGATGATCGGGATCTCGCTGCGGGTGAAGGGGGGGAACACCCCTCCGCTCAAGAACTGGCGGATCGATCTCCTGTCACCGATGACGAAGGAGTGGAGCTTCTCGGCCCGGCATCGCTCCAAGGAGACCTCGCGGATCGTGCTGGAGAAAGCAAGCATCCTGCCTGACCTCGAGAAGGCCGGATCCAGTTGGCTCGCCTTCCGGATGATGGAGCGCGCGAAACCGGTCCCGAAGCGCGAGCAGAAGCTCGCGGCCAGGACATTCGCCGCGGATCCGGACGAATTCTACCGGGTGGAATGGCGCTTCCGGGAGGCCGCCGAGGTACGTTTCTCGCACGAGGACACGAAGAGCATGGCCGACGGAAAATCGGTGATCGATCTGGACGACAAGAAGCAGCGCTACGGTCCCGCGGGCGAGAAAGTCCACTTCACCCGCAAGGCCATCGGCTACATGTTCCGGGCGAATTCGGAGCGCTTTTTGGAGAGCAAGGGCAGCAAGACGAAGATGATGAGATGGGATGTCTCCCGCTCGAATCACGAACCCGACCCTTTCCCGGTCGCGATCCAGCGCCCTGCCAAGCAGATGGTCGTGGAATACAAAGGCAATCTGGGAGAGAGCAGGGAGCAGCCGAGCAGGATCGTCACCGAATTCATCGCGGACTGAGCAGGAGGGGGGCTCGACCTAACAAACTTCGTCGATCACCTTCCGCACCGCCTTCGCAGCAACCCGGAATTGCTCCGCCTCCATCGCATTGAGATCGGGATGAAGCACCCGCTCGATGCCGCGCTTGCCGACGACCACCGGCAGGCTGAGGCACACGCCTTCCACGCCGAGGAAGCCGTCGATCTTCACGCTCAGCGGCACCGTCCGCCGTTCATCCAGCAGGATTGACTCGATGATATAGGCTGCGGCTTGGCCGATGGCGTAGCAGGTGTTGCGTTTCTTGCGGAAGACCTCGATGCCCGCCCCTGCCGCCTTCTCGCAGAGTGCGCGGCGCTCGGGGGTATCGTCGATCCTTTCGCCGCCTGCCTGTGCCACGCTCATCGCCGGGAACTGGTGCTCGCCGTGCTCGCCGAGGATGTAAGCGCGGAGGTCGTCGGGATGGATGCCGATCATCGCGGAAAGCATCTCGCGGAAGCGGATCGAATCGACCAGGGTCCCGGTGCCCATCACCCGCTCCTTGGGGAACCCGGTGAGATCCAGGGCCTGCCAGGTCAGCACATCCACCGGATTGGTGATCATCACCAGCTTGGTTTCCGGGGCGAGCTCCGCGATGCGGGGCAACATCCCGCGCATCAGGGCGGCATTGCCTTGGGCCAGCACGTTGCGGTCGGTAATGCCCGAGGGCGTCGGCACCGAGGCGCACACCGCGACGACTTCGCTGCCCGCGCAATCTTCCAGATCCCCCGCCCTCACGCTCACGGGGACCTGCAGGAAGGCCTGCGCGTGCATCAAGTCCATCGCCTCTCCCTCCGCTTTAACACGGTTCGCCCCGACCAAAACAATCTCCCGGGCCGCACCCCGCAGCATCAAGGTATAGGCCAGCACCATCCCGACATTTCCCGGACCGACGATCGTGACTTTCACGGGCCTCATTCATCCGCATCGACAGCCTCCTGCAAGTCCCATCCCGCGGGAACAGCATCTTCCGAAATTGGAACTTGGAACTTGTGACTTGGAACTTCCACCCTCCCGCGTGGCTTCATTCGTCGTCTCCATCGCGGCCCTCCAGCGCAACTCGGCCATTCTCAAGGAAACCGCCGCCGCGGCGGGTTGCCGGATCGTGCTCGCGCTGAAGGGTTTCTCCTGTTGGAAAGCATTCCCCTATATCCGGGGGGATCTCGACGGCTGCTGCGCCTCGGGGCTATGGGAGGCCCTGCTCGCACGCGACTACTTCGGCAAGCACGTGGTCACCTACTCCCCGGCCTATCAGGAGGAGGACATCCGCCAGCTTTGCGAATTCACCCATCACCTCGATTTCAACTCGCTCTCGCAGTGGTTCCGCTTCCGGGAGATGGTGATGGCGCACCCCCGCTTCCAATCGGGCGAGCTCCACTGCGGCCTGCGGGTGAACCCCGAATGCTCCACCGGCCACACCCCGCTCTACGATCCCTGCGTGCCCGGCTCCCGCCTCGGCATCACGGCGGATCAGCTCGAAGGCGTCGATCTCGCCGGCCTCTCCGGCCTGCACTTCCACACCCTCTGCGAGCAGAACTCCGACGATCTCGAAAGGACCCTCGCCGCGGTGGACGAAAAGTTCGGCCATCTGCTGCGTTCGGAGCAATTCACCTACCTGAACATGGGCGGCGGCCACTGGATCACCAAGCCCTTCTACGACCGCGAGCGCCTGATCCG
>CAMLOZ010000144.1 GCA_946481625.1 uncultured Haloferula sp.
CGTTGGAGCCTTGGATCGCGAACGCCCGCGGATCGCGCTCGGGCGAATCGTTGGAGGAGGTCAGCGTGAAGTGCGTGAGTTGCACTCCGTACGGCATCTCCACGGTGATCGACTGCGGTGCCGGATCGCAGCACCACTTGGCCTCGCCGCCGCCGGTCTTGTTGTCGAAGACGTTGAAGGCGCCTTCCGCGGGCGCGAAGTCCGCCTTGGAGGACGCGGTGATCGAGGTCCAGTCGAAGCCGGAGCCGGCCAGCGTGGCATCGCTGCCGTTGTTATCCCGGTCGGTGATGTCACTGCCGAGCAGGGTGCCTTCCGCCTGGACGGTGACGCCGAAGGGGGTGCTGCTGCTGGAGTTCGGGTCGCTCCCTTCGGCGACTTCATAGCCGTCCTTGAAATAGTCGCCGTCCGTATCGACCAAGGTCGGGCTGGAGTTGTGGGTGTTGATCTCCGCACCGTCGGTCAGGCCGTCGCCGTCCATGTCCGCCTTGAAGGGATCGGTGAAGTGCACCTCGACCTCGTCGCCATCGTTCAGGCCGTCGTCATCGGTGTCGGCATCCTGGAAGCCGGTGCCCGCCTGGAACTCCTCGAGGTTCGTGAGGCCGTCCGAATCCGCATCCAGATCCGCATCTGCAGGGTCGCTGTCGCTCAGGACGCCAGGGTAGAGGACCTCGAAGAGTTGCGGGATGCCGTCGCTATCGCCGTCGTTGTTGTTCTGGGTGCCGAAGTACTCGATCTCGCCCAGGGCGTGGAGCGTGCTGCCGCTACTATAGACCTGGTAGCGGATATACTTGTATGGCTGGGAATTGGCCGGGAGGTTGATGCGGACGACCTGGTTGCGGGCCGTCCAAATGGCGGCTGGCGCGAAGTCGAACCGGGTGATCGGGGCGAAGTGGATATTGTCGTTCGAGCCTTGGATCTCCCAGACCCGCGGATCCCGTTCGGGGGCGTCGTTACTGGAGGTGATGGTGAAGTGCTGCAGGCTCGTGTAGGCTGCGAACTCCACGGTCACATGTTGCGGAGCACCGTTGCAGCACCATTTGGCCTCGCCTCCGCCGACCTTGTTGTCGAAGACATTTCCGCCGCTTCCTTCCCCGGTGGAACTCGGATCGCCGCCCTGGGAGGAACTGATGCTCACCCAGTCGAAACCGGTGTTCGTCGTGTCGTTGCCGTTGCCGTCCGGATCCGTCAGGTCGAAGCCGAGAAGCGCGGCGGCATTCACCCCGAGAATGCTGGCCTGGGTGCCGTTCGGCGTGCTGGTGTTGCTGTCGAGCTGCGAACCTGCCGCGGCTTCCCAACGGTCCGGAAACAGGTCCGAGTCGCTGTCCAGGGAAGTCGGGCTGCTGTTGTGGATGTTGACTTCGGCACCGTCCGAAAGCGTGTCGCCGTCGGTGTCCGTTACCTTGGGATTGGAGTTGTAGGTGTTTACCTCCACGCCGTCGTTGAGTCCGTCGCCGTCATGGTCGGCCACGGTCAGACCGAGGCCCTTGCGGTACTCCAAAAGATTGCTGAGCCCGTCGGAATCCTGGTCCAGGGCCGCGTCCGCGGCGTTGGCGGAACTGAGGAAGGGATAAGTGTCCTCGATGTGGTCGGGAATCTTGTCGCCGTCCGTGTCGGCCGAAAGGTCCAGCAGGACATAAGCATTCAGATAGTTCTGCGTCTGCGCCACACCCCGGCCGTAGATCGTCTGGGTGGGACCGTCCGCAGTGAAGGTGCCGATCACGTAGCTGCTCGACCCCGCCGTGAATGTGGCGGTTTCATTGCCGGCATTGTCGGTCGCGTTGTCGCTCCACTCCATGGTACGGCCGCTGCAGCAGGACCGGTCGTCGGATACGAAGATCTGGACCTGATACTGCTTTCCTGCGACCAGCCCGCCGAGGATCACGTTCTTCGGGTTCCCTCCGTCCCCGGCGAAGCCATCCATGACATTCTGGAAATTGGCATCGCTGGCACCCGGAGGAACCCACACGTCCCCGTTGGAGAATTCCCCGCCGGTGGCGATCGCGGTGTTGGTGCCGATCGCGGCACCGGTGAGCATGTTCTCGAAGGTGATCGAGTCGCCCGTGACCGGCACCGTCAACGGGCCGCTTCCTGTTCCGGTTCCCCAGGTGCCCGCGTGGTAGATCGTGGCACCGGTGGGAATGATGATCGAGGCTTCGCTCGCGGTGGAGGTCGGACCTGTGGTCCAAGTGACGGGGGCGGCTTGGGCCGTCGCAAGCACGGCTAGCAGCCCCCCCAATCGGGGTATTGCGGGTTTTTTCATTGTGGGTTTTTGTGGGCTTATGTTGACTATTGCCCGTTTCCGGGCACGTCAAGCGAGTTCTGCAACGTTGTGTAACAACCGCGCGAGTTTGGCATATGGAACACGGTTGGTGTTCTGATTCCGCGCGCGGGCTCCAACTACGCCAACCGTAGTACCAGCCGGGGACCGAACCGCATCCGCTAGCGCGTTAGCGCGCGGACGATCTCGAACCACTCTTCCTCCAGGGAATCATGGCGGCCGGGCGCGGGTTTGCCGGCCCGGGCATACCAGTAGCAGGCGTTTCCATAGTCGCCTTCCTCGCGATGAAGCCAGGCGTGGATCCATGCCCCGGCGGGATCGGGGAGATCCTGGCAAGCGTCGTGTGCTTGGTCCCAGCGACCCGCTCGCGCGAGCCAGAGAACCCTCAAGTCCGCCGGCAATCCGGCGGGCGGGTTGCTGTCTTCGGTGGCGGACTTGGCAAGACTTTCAGCTTCCATGCGTAGGAAACCCCTCGCAAATCCTCCGCCTTGCGTCTTTTCTCAAGATTGTCATGAAGACCCGCAGGCTTCTTTTCCTGTTCGCCGCCGCTCCGCTTCAAGCCGGTGAGCTACCCTATCTGAACGAGCAGCCGTTTCTCGGACAGTATGCCGGCACGGATACGCGGGGCTTCCGGTTCATGGTGAAAACCAGCGGGGAAGCGCTGGTGATTCCCTCGAAGGCCAAGGGCGGGTTCGTGAGCGACCGCTTTGCGATCAAGTTCGCGCCGCTGGTCGAGGACACGCTGCCGGACGCGAAGGTGGTCGCGAAATATCCGGTGAAGGACGCTTGGGAGGCGGTGACCCCGGCCACGGAAGATCCGGAGAAGATCACCTATCGCGGCAAGGTGTCGGGAGATGCGACCTTCGAAGTGAACATCGAACTCGCCGGCGGAAAGGTCACTGCGGGGGGGCGTGTTCTCGAGAAGGGGAAGCTGGCAAACCCGCGCTTCGTGATCCGGGTGCAGGTTCCCAACGTCTATCAGTACGACAAGGACGCGGAGAAGCGGGACGAGAAGATCAAGAAGGACCGGATCGACCTGGTGCGGGCGGACGGGAAGAAACTCAAGTTGGATGTGAACACGCCCTTGGATGCGGAGAGCGACAAGTTCAGCGGGCCGGGGATCACCCAGGCGCGGATCGAGATGGCCGGCTATGTGGGACACAAGCTCGAGATCGCGGCAGGGACGGCGGGGGTGTTCGAGTTCTGGAACAAGGGGGAGGCGGCCTTGTACGAAGGTTTCACGCTGGGGTGGAAGCATGACGCCGCGAAAGACCCGGAAGGGAAGGGGCGCTTGGCGTTTGAAATGAAATAAACCGAGGAGCGTTTTCCCGAGCGAGTACACTGGAGCACACGGAGTAGGCGCGGAGTACACTGGCGAGGCAATTTCGGTCGCGCCGGGCCCTTTGGGTTGATTCTCAACGGGCTTTTGTGCTAATTTCCCCGGCGGAATTTTGAGAATTTTGGCGGTTCCGGCGTTTGAAATCCATTATAAATATAAGTTAATTGATTGAAAATCAATGATCTAAAATTTTGTTCGGAGCTGTTGGATTTTAAATTGACGCTAGGAGTGTACTTTGGTGTAGTTGGCGGCACTTCAGCGGCGTTCCCGCTCCCCGATGTCTTCCGCCCGCATTCACGAAAGTCACTTCGACTACAAGATGGACCCGAAATTTCGGGTTTCCGTCCCGGTCGATTGGCGGCCTGAAACGGAGGAAACCGCGATCCGCCTGCAGCTTTCGAAGGAACACGAGCTGCCGGTGATCAAGGTCTACAGCGAGGAGGAGTTCGACCTGAAGTTCGAGCAGGTGGCTCAGAGCGATCTGACCCCGGCGAAGAAGCAGCAGATCGTCGGTCATCTGCGGATGATGTCGAAGAAGGCCACCGTCAGCAGCCAGGGCAAGCTCACCGTCCCGAAGGACTGGAGCGAGAAGATCGGGCTGAAGGCGGACGGTCCGGTGATCCTCGCCGGCCGCGGTCCCTTCTACATGCTCTGCACCCCGGAGACCTTCGACCGCATCACCGAGATCGAACTCGGCATGGACGACGGGGACCTCGGCGTCCTCTGAAGAATTTCACCCACCCCAAAGACAAAGCGACAACATGCTGTTCGCCCATCCAACCCCGGCATCCGCACAAGGCGGGCCCGCGACACCCATCGCGGGAGACAGCCGGGTGTCGGGGTTGGGCTTCATTTTCCCATCGGGGCGGACCGGCGCACTCGGGACAGCGCGCCCTTTCGTTCCTATCCATACGGCCGTCCGACCTGCATTCCATGGCTGGTTGGCAGGACGGCGGCCGGAGACTTTCCTGGCTGGGCGGAAAGGGTTTCTCGGGACAGGACCCTTTTCGCTTCTTGAACCGGTGATCCGCGCGGCTTCTGGCTGGTTGTCCGCGCGGGTCGCCGGCGACTTTCACTTTCCATGCGGACGGACCGGCGCACTCGGGACAGCGCGCCACTCCGTCCACTTCCATACGGCTGTCCGCTCCGCATTCCATGGCTGGTTGGCGGAGCGGCGGCCGGAGACTTTCCTGGCTGGGCGGAAGGGGTTTCTCGGGACAGTACCCCTTTCGCTTTTCAACTCGGCGGTTCGCGCGGCTTCTGGCTGGTTGTCTGCGCGAACCCCCGACCCTTTCCATGCGGACGGACCGGCGCACTCGGGACAGCGCGCCTTTTCGTCCACTTCCAAAACGGCTGTCCGCTTCGCATTCCATGGCTGGTTGGCGGAGCGGCGGCCGTTGGCAGATTTCCAAGAACAAGACAGCAACGCGGTGGAACCCTCCGCCTACCACCTCTCCGTGCTTCCCGAGGAAGTGAACGAGTGGATGCAGGCAGGGGAGGGGAAGCTTATCGTGGATGGAACGCTGGGCGGCGGCGGACACAGCGAGGCCTTCCTGAAGGCCGGCGCGAACGTGCTCGGCGTGGACCGCGATCCGGAAGCGCTGGCTTTCGCGAGCAAGCGGCTGGCGAAGTACGGGGACCGTTTCCGCACCTGGCAGGGTAATTTCGCAGATCTCCGGGACATCCCCGAGGTCCGGGGGGAATGCAGAGCCGATGGCCTGCTTTTGGACCTCGGGGTATCCTCCCGGCAGCTCGACGCGGCGGAACGGGGCTTCTCGTTCCGCGGCACCGGGCCGCTGGACATGCGGATGGGGCCTTCCTGTCCCTTCGACGCCGCGCAGGTGGTGAACACCTGGGCGGAAGCGGAGCTGGTGAAGATCTTCCGCGAACTCGGCGAAGAGCCGCAGGCGCGCCGGATCGCCGCCGCGATCGTGAAGCGCCGCGACAGCAAGAAATTTGAAACCACCACCGAGCTGGCCGAGTGCATTGAGAAAGCAGTCGGCCGCAGCGGCCGGATCCACCCTGCCACGAAAGCCTTCCAGGCGATCCGCATGGTGGTGAACGACGAGCTCGGGTCGCTGCAACGCGCGCTCGAAAATTCCATCCATCTTCTGAATCCGGGAGGACGCCTCCTGGTGATCACCTTCCATAGCCTGGAGGACCGCATGGTGAAGCAGTTCATGCAGCGCCGCGCCAAGCCCTTCATCGACCGGCCCGACTGGCCGGAGCCGCGGCCGAACCCCGACTGGTGCTTCCGGTTGCCTGTTAGAAAAGCCATCGCCGCAGGCGAAAGAGAACTCCGAATCAACCCCAGGGCCCGCAGTGCGAAACTGCGGGTCGCCGAGCTTCTGGCCCCAGCCTCTTCACCCCGATGAACCGACTCCGCTCCGAACCGAAGACTCACATCTCCGTTTACATCACGCTCTTCCTCGCCGCGCTGGTGATGATGGGCGGCGGGATTCTGCATGCGGTTTACAAGAACTCGCAGGTCCGTACGGACCGCGAGATCGACCAGGCCGAGAAGCGCATCGAACAGACGCGCGTGAAGATCCGCATGGTGGACGTACGGATGGACAAGCTGCTCGACCGCTACGAGATGAAGGAGCGGCTCAAGTTTTCCGGTGCCGCCTTGGTGGACGTCACGCCCGCCGACATCGAGGTCGTCGAGCCTGCGGGAGCCGATGGTCAGCAGGAGGTCGCGGTGATCCGCGATTAGACATGAAGACGCGTTCCTTCCAGTCCCGTTGCCTCGCGCTGTGCTCGGTCATTGTGGCCGGGCTCAGTTTGCTTTCGGTGCGTCTGTTCCAGATCCAAGTCTGGGACCGCAAGCAAGTGGCCGGAAAGAACAACCCCTTCGACCAGGCCGAAGTGTTGCCCGGCCTGCGCGGGAAGATCGTGGACCGCAACGAGGAGGTGCTCGCAAAGAGCATGCCAGTCGGTTCCGTGTACGCCGATATCAAGCACCTGGCCGATCCGAAGGAGATGGCGACGGTGATCGCCTACGAGCGCGTCAGCCAGATGCCCGGCTGGGAGCAGATGGACGGCGAGAGCCGGCGTCGCACGGTGCGAACGGAGCGGATGGAGATCCTGGGCAACATGACGCCGGAAGTGATCCGGGAGACCGCGCTCGCGCGCTGCGTGAGCCTGCTGGCCAGGCCGCTCGGGATGCGCCGCGAGGAACTCCGGAAGATTCTCGTCGACGGGATCGGCGGCAAAAAGAAGGGGGAGTTCCCGATCATCAAGAACCTGCCGGACGACGTCGCGCGGCTGATTCAGGAGACGATCGACGACAACTGGATCGAGGGGATTTTCCTGCGCCACAGCTACCGCCGTTGGTACACCTCGGAAAACATGGCGACGCACATCGTCGGCTACACCGGCGAGATCGAGGAGAAGGGGCCCACCGGTCGCCCGTCCTACCGTCAGATCGGGAAGTTCGGGATCGAGGCGTCCTTGGAAGAATATCTTGCCGGCCGCGACGGCTGCCGGACCGAGCGCCGCGACCCGTATGGCATGCGGATTCCCGGCGAATCACAGTCGGTCAACCCGCCGCGCCCCGGGCTCAACGTACAGCTCACGCTCGACATGGGCATCCAGGCGATCGTCGAGGAAGAACTCGATGCGGGCCTCGCCCAGTTCCGCAGCGAGCGCGGTTGTGCGGTCGTGATGGATCCGGAGACGGGCGAGATCCTCGGCATGGCGAGCCGGCCGCACTTCAATCTCAACCGCCTCGACAACCTCGACGTGGCCGGATCGAACTTCGCGCTGCAGGCAATCTACGAGCCGGGTAGTACGATCAAGATCGTGGCTGCAGGAGCGGCGCTGAACGAGAAGCTGGTCTCCCCGCAGACCTCGGTCTTCTGCCACAACGGCTATTACAAGCAGGGCTCGGTGCTGGTCGAGGACCGCGACCACCCCTACGGCTACCTGACGGTCGAGGGCATCCTGCAGAAATCGAGCAACATCGGCTCCTACAAGCTCGCCCAGCAGCTTGGAATGACCCGCTTCTATGACTACATGAGCAAGTGGGGCTACGGCCACAAGACCGGCATCCAGCTCAGCGGCGAGAGCCGCGGGGTGGTCCGTAATACCGGCAATCCCACCGACTTCTCCCGCGCCGCCTACGGCTACGCGCTGGCAGTCACGCCGTT
>CAMLOZ010000145.1 GCA_946481625.1 uncultured Haloferula sp.
AATGTCATCGCGGTCGAGGGCCGCAACCAGGACTCAACCGCGGGAATGGCCCTGCGCTTCAGCGCGACCCTCAAGAACGGACGGAAAATCTTCATGGTCTCCGACGAGAAGTGGATGACCCATCTCGAAGGATCGCGCGGCTGGCAGGAAGAGCGCTTCACCGCGCGGAACTGGACGCCCGCGGTGGTCGTCGGCACGATGGGTGGTCCGCCATGGGGCGCGATCATGGCGCCCGAAGGCAGCGGCAATGAAGGCCCGACCGACGTGACTTCCGACTTCACCGTGGCGGAGGGTTTCAGCGTCGAGCGTCTCTACAAGGTGCCGGGGGTGGAAGGCTCCTGGGTCGCGATGACCCTTGATGACAAGGGCAATCTCCTTTGCTCCGACCAGTATGGGAAGATCTACCGCGTGGTGCCGCCCGCCGGACCCGATGACCAAACGGTGGTGACACCCACCGCGATCCCGTTGAGCGGCGCCCACGGCTTGCTTTGGCATGATGGCGCTCTCTACGTCACGGTGAACGAAGGCAGCGACAGCGCCGGGGTTTACCGTGTGACCGATACCGATCGCGACGGCGAACCGGACAAGCCGCAGCAACTCCTGGCCGTCAACGGCCGCGGCGAACACGGCCCTCACGCGCTGGTGCTCTCGCCCGATGGCAAATGGATCTACTTCGTCGCGGGTAACTTCACCGATCTCCCGGAGATGGATTCCTATCTTCCCGCGAAGGTGTGGCAGGAAGACCAGCTCCTTCCCCGCCGCCCCGACGCCAAAGGCCACGCGCACGACCGGATGGCCCCCGGCGGCTGGATTGCCCGCATGAACCTCGCGACCTCGAAGTGGCAGCTCTTCGCGATGGGGTTCCGCAATGCCTATGACATGGGCTTCAACTGGAAAGGCGATCTTTTCGCCTACGACTCCGACATGGAGTGGGACCTCGGCATGCCCTGGTACCGCCCGACCCGCGTCTGCCACGTCGTTCCCGGTGCGGAATTCGGCTGGCGGAACGGCAGCGGTGTCTGGCCGGAATACTATGAAGATAGTATGAAGACCCAGGTGGACATGGGGCCGGGCTCGCCGACCGGCGTCCTTTCCGGCAAGGGAGCGAAATTCCCGGCCAAGTACCAGCGCGCGATGTACGCCTTCGACTGGACCTACGCCACCATCCATGCGATCCACCTCACGCCGGACGGCCCCGGCTACAAGGCCGAGCGCGAGGAGTTCCTCGCCGGCAGCGGCCTGCCTCTCACGGACGCGGTGATCGGCAAGGACGGCGCGATGTATTTCCTCACCGGCGGACGGCGGACGGCCTCGGCCCTTTGGCGCGTGACCTACCGCGGGAACGAATCGACCGCTCCCGTGCCCTACGAGTCGAAGCCGCTGGAGCTCGCCGACAAGGCGGGTGCTTGGGAAGGCATGGGTGCGCCCGATCGCGTGACCCGTTACCAAGCCCGCCTCGCGGTCGAGACCGTCGGCCCGGCCGCGATTGCCAAGGAGCTCGCCCGCGAGAGCGATCCTTGGCGCGTGATCCAGGCGTCCATGGCGCTCGCCCGCACCGGAACGGCATCCCATCGCAAGCTGGTGCTGGATACCCTGAACGGACTTGACTGGGCCAAGCTCGACAAGCCGCAGCGCTTGAACTGGCTCCGCGCCGTGGGTCTCGTCTTTGCCCGTCACGGTCAGCCCTCCGATGGGGAACGCAACGCGGTGCTGGCCAGGATCGATGCCGCTTTCCCCGCGAACGATGCCGAGCTCGACCGCGAGCTCTGCCGCATGCTTTCATACCTCCAGGCACCGGGCATCGTCGGTCGCACCCTCGCGCTGATGGACACCACCGGTCCCTCGCCCGCGCCGGACTGGCTCGCGGTGGCGAAGCGCAATACCAACTACGGCGGCACCGTCGAGCGCATGGTGGCCAATCTCCCGCCCGCGCAGATCATCCACTACATCAACTGTCTCCGCGTCGTGAAAGGCCCGTGGGCGGAAGACGAGCGCAAACGCTTCTTCGCCTGGTTCGACCGCCTCCTTGAGAAGAGCGGTGGCGAAAGCTACGCCGGCTTCATCAAGGACCTCCGCAACCAGGCGCTTGAGACCAGCACGTCCGAAGAACGGGCGTGGATCGAGAAGCTTTCACCCGCCGTGATCCCGCATCCGCTCGCGAACCTTCCTCCGGTGAAAGGCCCCGGCCGCGAATGGACGATCACCGAGATCGAGCGCCTCGCCAACGAAGGCCTCGCGGGCCGCGACAAGGAGAACGGCCGCCGGATGTACCAGGCTTCCCTTTGTGCCGCCTGCCACCGCTTCAACGGCGAAGGCGGATCCGCCGGACCCGACCTCACCGCCGTCGGCGGACGCTTCAGCGTGCGCGATCTCGCGGAATCGATCCTCGAGCCCAGCAAGGTGGTCTCCGACCAGTACGCCTTCGACACGATCATCAAGCACGACGGCTCGCAGGTCGTCGGCAAGCTCATCGAGGAGAAGGACGAGCACTGGATTGTCGCCACCAGTCCCTTCGATTTCAGCGCGACCATGGAAATCGAGCGGAACGAGATCAAGGACATCAAGCCCTCGCCGATTTCACCGATGCCGGCCGCTCTGGTGAACCGGCTGAACGCGGACGAGTTGAAGGACCTCCTGGCCTATCTGTTAGGCAAGTAGCCGCCGAAGACGAAAGCGATGAAGGCGATCCTGTCCACGTTGCTCTTCTCGGCCCCGCTCGCTGGCGCGGTGGACTTCGCCCATCAGGTGGTCCCCGTGCTGCGCGAGCACTGCGGGAAGTGTCACACCGGGGTCGCGAAGAAGGGCGGCTTCTCGATGAACACCCGGGAGAGCCTGCTCGCGGGATCGGAGAACGGCGCCGTCCTCGAACCCGGCAAGGCTGACGACAGCCTCTTCCTCGAAGTGGTTCTGTCAGACGACAAGAGCGACCGCATGCCGCCGAAGGGCGGGCGCGTGCCGGAAGACCAGATCGCCGTTCTCCGCGAGTGGATCGACGCCGGCCTGCCCTGGGAGGACGGCTTCACGTTCGGCAAGGACGCCTACGAGCCCCCGCTCAAGCCCCGCCGCCCCGAATTGCCCCCGCCCGCGGATGGTCGTGCCCATCCCGTCGACCGCATTGTCGACGCCTACTTCCAGGAGCAGAAGATCGCCCGGCCTGCCCCGCTCGACGATGCCGCGTTCATCCGCCGCCTGACCCTCGATCTCACCGGCCTCTTGCCCGCGCCGTCCGAAGTGGACGCCTTCACCGCGGACAAATCCCCCGGCAAGCGCGAGCGCCTCATCGCCGCGACGCTCGCCCGCGATACCGACTATGCCGAGCACTGGCTCAGCTTCTGGAACGACCTTCTGCGAAACGACTACCAGGGCACCGGCTACATCGACGGCGGCCGCAGGCAAGTCACCAAGTGGCTCTACCAGTCGCTCGTCGAGAACAAGCCCTACGACCAGTTCGCCCGCGAACTGCTCGCTCCGCCGAACGACGAATCTCGCGGCTTCATCGACGGCATCCAGTGGCGCGGTAGCGTGAATGCGAGCCAAACCCGCGAAATCCAATTCGCGCAATCCATCTCGCAGACCTTCCTCGGCCTGAATATGAAATGCGCTTCCTGCCACGATAGTTTCGTGGACCGCTGGAAGCTCGACGAGGCATACGGGCTCGCCGCGATCTACGCCCGGGCACCGCTCGAGATCGCCCGCTGCGACAAGCCCACCGGGCGCATGGCCAAACCCGCCTGGATCTTTCCGGAGCTCGGCGGAGTCGATGCCGATGCACCCCAGCCCGAGCGCCTCAAACAGCTCGCCGGCTTGATGACCCATCCCGACAACGGCCGCTTCACGCGCACCATCGTGAACCGCCTCTGGCACCGCCTCATGGGCCGCGGCATCGTCCATCCCGTCGATGCCATGGACACCGCGCCATGGAACGAGGATCTCCTCGACTACCTCGCCGTCCGCTTTGCGGAGGACGGCTACGACATCAGGAAGGCCCTGGCCGTCATCGTCTCGTCCCACGCCTACCAGTCCGAATGCGTCACCACCGCGCATGGCGACGATCCCTCCGTCTTCCGCGGCCCCTTGCAGAAGCGCATGAGCGCCGAGCAGTTCGTGGATGCCGTGTGGATGCTCACCGGCACTTCGCCCGACAAAACCGCTCCCGGGATCCCGCGCGCCGGCGCGAGCGGGGAGGGGACCTTGACCGCGAAGTGGATCTGGTCGGATTCCACGGCGTCCTCGTCGAGGCCCGCGGGCGACACGATCTCGCTTGGAACGGAAGTCCAACTCGCGGCGGATCCCGTCTCGGTGCGCGCCGTCTTCATCGCGGACAACGAAGCGGACATCTTCGTGAACGGCAAACTCGTGGCATCCGAGAAAAACCCGCCCGCAGGCCCGCGTGCCCGCAGCGCCGACCTGGCGAACTTCCGCAGCGGCCGGAACTCGGTCGTCGTCGTCGCGCGGAATGCCGGTGATGGACCGAATCCTGCCGGCTTCATCTTCGAAGCCCACGCGATTCTCGCCAATGGCAGCAAGACGGTGATCGCGACGAACAATTCCTGGAGGTGGACCGCACGCTTGCCCGATTCGCAGGGCCGCTTCATCAAGGCACCCCGTGATTGGCACCCGGCTGCCGAAGCGTCCTCGCCCGGAGTCTGGGATCCTTTCGCCGCCGGTCTCGCGGGCGGCTTGGACGGAAACGAGGGCGTGCCGATGGTTCGGGCCTCCCTCGTCACTTCCGATCTGTTGATGCGCGCGCTCGGTCGCCCGAACCGGGAACAGATCGTGGGCATGCGTCCCGACAATATCACCACGCTCGAAGCCATCGATCTCGCGAACGGCGAGACCCTCGCCGGATTGCTGAAGCGCGGCGCGGAGCGCCTCGACCGTGAGGCAGCCGTTCCCGACAAGCTGGTGGATTCCGTGTTCATGCAGGCGCTGGGCCGCCGCCCGACCCCGCAGGAGAGGGCCGTCCTCGTGAAGGAGATGGGCGTCCGCCCCTCGCGGCAATCCATTGAAGACCTGTTGTGGATGGTGCTCTTGCTCCCCGAGTTTCAATTCGTCCGCTGATGAACGATCCTCTTCATTTCCACGCTCGCTCGCGCCGCGATTTCCTCAAGGCGATGTCGGCGTCCAGCCTTGCCGCGCTCATGTCCGGCGGCGCGCGTGCCTCGGAGGAGGTGGTCCATCCGCAGGCGAAGGCGGACTGCTGCATCCTGCTCTGGATGGCCGGCGGCATGGCCGCGCCGGAGACCTTCGATCCGAAGGCCTATCTTCCCTTCACCAGGGGCGCGCCTGTGGACAAGATCCTCAGCACTTTTCCCGCCATCGATACCACTCTCGGTGGCGTGAAGATCAGCCAGGGCCTGGAAGAGATCGCGAAGCTCATGGACCGCGCCACGCTCATCCGCTCGCACGTCCAGCCGGATCTCGGCAGCATTCTCCACTCGCGCCACCAGTATCACTGGCACACCGGCTACGTCCCCCCGCAGACGGTCGCGGCCCCGCACATCGGCGCGTGGATGGCGCGGGTGCTCGGCCCCCGCAACCCCGTGATGCCCGCCTTTATCAATATCGGCCAGCGCTTGGAAGGTATCGGCGAGAGCGAGGAACTGAAGGCTTTCACCACCGCCGGATTCTTCGGCGCGGAGTTCGGCCCCTTCAATCTCCCGTTCCCGGATGAAGCCGCACGGTCGGTCCGTCCCCCGCAGGGCATGGACCCCGGCCGCTTCGGCAACCGCTACAAGCTCTACAGGAAGCTCGTGGACAGCCACCCCGACCGCGCCTTCATGAGCGACTACCAGCAGGAGTCGATGCTCCGCTCGCTGGAGAACGCCCATCGTCTGTTAGGCTCGAAGGAGAAGGAAGCCTTCGATCTCTCCCGCGAGCCGGAGGAAGTGCTCGGTGCCTACGGCTCCGGCCGCTTCGGGCGCGGCTGCCTGCTCGCCCGGCGCCTCGCCGAATCCGGCGCCCGCTTCATCGAGGTGACCACGGAATATATCCCCTTCCTCCACTGGGATACCCATGAGAACGGCCATGCAACCGTGGCGAAGCTCAAGCAGGAGATCGACCGCCCGATCGCACGTCTGATCCGCGACTTGGAGGAGCGCCGCATGCTCGACCGCACCCTGGTGATCATCGCCAGCGAGTTCAGCCGCGACATGATGATCGAGGGCGTGCCCGGCTCCGAGGCGAAGGACCAGGCGCGCGTGAAGTCCGACACGCTGGAAAACATGACCCACTACGGCCTCCACCGGCATTTCACCGGCGGCTCGTCGGTTGTCATGTTCGGCGGCGGCACGAAGAAGGGTCACGTCCACGGCGCCACCGCGGAGGAGCGCCCGCTCGTCGCGGTGAAGGATCCGGTGAACATCACCGATCTCCACGCCACGGTTTTCACCGCCATGGGGATCAGCCCGAAGACCTCGTATGAGGTCGAAAAGCGGCCCTTCTATGCCACCGAAGATGGCAAGGGCCGCGCGGTGGAACCCTTGTTTGCCTAGGGGCGGACTCATACCCCGCCTGGCCCGCGGGATGGCCGAGAATTTGGCAGGGAATTGGAATCCAATTCCGTCGCCATGGCGACCGTCGGGGGTAGAAACACATTGATAGATACCGGTTCCCATCGGGGCCGGAATTCAACCGCGGATCTCCCTCCCCTCGCGGGTGGACTGCGGGAACCCAACAACCCAAATCCCATGAAAATAATCCCGACGCCCCCGGGTGCATTGCCAAGGTGCTTCCTTGCCGCGACGCTCCTGACCTCCCTCCCGCTATTCGCACAGACGATCACGAATCCGTCCTTTGAAGCGAACACTTTCACCACCTTCCCCGGCTACATCAACGGGGCGGGCAACGGACCGATCACCGGCTGGACCGGCGCTCCGACGGATCGTGTCGGTCTCAACCCGAGCAGCGGTAGCCCCTTCGCGAACAACGGCGCGATTCCGCAAGGCTCGAACGTCGCCTTTCTCCAGAACACTCCCTCGGGTATCTCGACCCTGAAGACCACCGCGACCGACCTTGTTCCCGGCACCAAGTACAACGTCTCCTTCCGCATCAATGCCCGCTCGGGAACCACCCAGAATCTCCCTTGGCTGATGTTCTCGACCGACGGTACCGGCACTCCGGTCACCACCGAGATCGGGCGCGTTTCCACCGCGGTGGATGCCACTCCCTACAAATACGCCGCGTTCGAGTTCACCGCCACCGGCACGAGCCACGAGATCACGGTTTCGAATATCCGTCCCAGCGGCGATCACACCCTGCTCGTGGACGATTTCGCGATCGCACCCTCGCTCAACGAGTGGACCTTCTCGCCATGGACCGGCGATGCGGACTCGGGCTTCGATCCCCAGTACGTCTATACCCACGCCTACTCGCTCGGCGGTAACCCCAGCATCTCGATCAATGGTGTCCACGTGCATCGGGGCGAGGGTGGCGCGGTCGGGCGGTGGACCAACACCGGCTTCACGAGTACCTTCGGCAACCGCACGCCCAACAATGTCACCGGCAACAGCGCCACCATGGCGAAGGACTTCTGGTACGGCGGCACGAATCCCGGCATCAAGCTGGAGAACCTAAAGCCGAGCACCCAGTATGTCGCCACCTTCTACGCCCTCGGCTTCGATGATCCGGCCGGAACCACGCCCCATCGCTCCGCCACCTTCTCGAGCGATGTCCCGGGCAGCCAGAAGTTCACGGTAAATGTCGACCATTACGGCTTCGGCAATGGCATCAAGGTAACCTATGCTTACACCACGGACGCGCTG
>CAMLOZ010000146.1 GCA_946481625.1 uncultured Haloferula sp.
TGGTTGAAAGCAGGAATGTCGTGATTGCCCGGCACCACCAGCCGCGGCCTCGGCAAGCGCTCCACGAAGTAGCGGGCCTCCACCAGTTCGGCACGGCGCGCCCGCATCGTCAGGTCCCCGCTCAAGACCGTCAGGTCCGGGGACAGCGCGGGGGCTTGGCTCAGGAAGCGGGAGGCCACAGCCGGCTCCGCCGCCCCGAAGTGGGGATCCGAGAGGTGGAGAATCCGGATCATGCCGCCACCTCGCTTTCATCGGCGATATTGCCAGCGTCGGTCAGCACCTGCAAATGCTCCGGTTTGATCTCCAGCAGGATCGGAAAGCGCAACCGGAGGATTTCACCATCCAGCATCAGCATGCAATCCTTCCGCGCTCCTCCGCGGAGTTCCAAGCGGGAGGACTGGAAGATCAACAGTTCCGGATTCGCCTCTTGCCGTCCAAAAACATAGTCGAGCATTCCCCGCACCGCGGCCCGCGCATGCTTTTGTTGTCCCACATAAGCCGTCAGCCTCCCCGAACGAAACTCGGTGCGGGCCGGGACGATGCCCGCCGCCGCCTTGTAACGCCCCGGAACGAAGGCGGAAAACTTCGTGCACGCCGCGCCCTCGGCCTGGTCACCCTTCCATGACAGGGAGAGCGGGCGAGCCTGCTCGAAGAACATCGGCAATCCAAGCACCAGCTTGAGGGTCTTTTTCCACCAGCGTCCGCCGTGATCCCGACGTTCGAAGGTCTTCGCAAACTCCGGATAAAAGCCAATGATCGCGGTGCACAGGCAGCAGTGTCCGGAGACATCCATCACATCCACCGCGTGTGGCTGCGCCCGCGCCAGAAAACGCGCCGCCTCCTCAATCTCCAAAGGCACTCCCAAGTCGCGTGCCGCAAGGTTGAAGGTGCCCAGCGGGAGGATTCCCAAGGCGATTCCACTCCCTCCGAGATGGCGCGCGGCGGCGGAGACCGTCCCGTCCCCACCGGCAACCAGAAGGGCATGCGGCCTCGACGCGACCGCCCCGGCCAAGGCTCGGTCGAGCTCCTCCGGATACACAAGCGTGGATGTGACCTCGTGGCCGGCTTCGCGGAAGACATCCTCCACCGTCCGGGAAACCGCGATGGCATCAAGGCCACGGTCATTACCGCCGGACCCGCGGTTGAGGAGGAGCTGGTAGTGGGGCATGGACAGGCTCTCTATCAGCCTTTGTACCGCATCGACGCTGGATCTAAGATTCTGGATATCAGTGGCTAAGGACTTTCACCCCGTGCCCTCGGAATGCAACTTGCCGCGACTTCCTCCCTATACGTGCGAAATGCAACTATCATGCGGTCCGGAGGCCCTCCCTCAGGCCGGAGCATGCCCACTGATTATCAATCATTTGCCAATCATCACCCAGATTGGTTCAGGGATTGCGATAAAGAGAGCCGCTATGAATCCGATCCTTCTACTCCGCTCCAGCGTCTGTCGCCTTCCGGAGAAGCGCCACGTCTTCTGGCCCGCATGGGTTCTCGGTCTGTTTCTTCTGGCAGGTTCCTTCAGCTTGAGTTCCTGCGGCACCGCCCGCGGCTTCGGCAGCGATGTCGAAAAAGCCGGCGAGAAAATCGAAGAAGCCGCGACCCGCTGAGATCGCCGCTTCTTCGAAGCAACAAGCCCGCATCGGCCAAGCGGCCGAGCGGGCTTTTTCGTGGAGAAAATCCCCGGCTAGTCCAAGAAACTCCGTAGCATCCAGGCCGCCTCTTCATGCGCTTTCAGCAAATCGGTCAGGAAATCCGCGGTACCCGCATCCCCTGCTTTATCCAGTTCGTCCACCGCCCTGCGCACCTCGCGGGCCGCCGCCTCATGATCGTCGCGTAGCGCGGCAATCGCGACATCCCCGTTCACCAGCGCTCCGGGTAGCTCCTTCAGCGTGGCGATCGCCAGGAACTCCTTCATCGACCCCGGGCTCCCATGCCCCATCATGCGGATCCGCTCCGCCGTCTTGTCGATGGCCAGCGCGAGGTGGTCGTACTGCTTCTCGAAGAACTCGTGCAATGTATGGAAGCGGTGCCCGGTGAGGTTCCAATGGAAATTCCGGGTCTTCACATAGAGCACGTGCTGGTCGGCAAGGATCGCGGACAAACGTTTCACAGCCAGGCCCCGCACCTTGCTATCGAGTCCGATATGAAGGACCTCGGCGGCGGAAGTGGCGGCTTTCTTGGAGGATTTATTTTTCATGGTTGTAGCTTCTATCAGCAATGGCCGGACCGCCCCACCTCCCGACCTTCCAATGCTTTGATGATGAATACTCTCCACGATCCGGCGGAAGCTTCTTCGCCATCTCTTCAATGGCAAAATGCACGGCGACTTGCGGCGGGGGTTGGCCGCGTCCAAGCTCGGGAATGCCGGATCCCTTGGAACTGCTGACCGCAGGCTTTCACTCGTGGCGGGAGCAGTCCTTTCCCGTGCGCGCCCACGGCCTGAACGCCGCCGCCCGCTTGCTCGACGACCGCCAGGCCGATCTCGCCCGGCTCATGGCCGAGGAGATGGGCAAGCCGGTCAAGCAGGGCCGGGCCGAGGCCGCGAAGTGCGCCGCAGTCTGCCGTTTCTACGCCGAACAGGGTGCCGGCATGCTCGCCCCGGCGGAGCGCGAGGACGCGATCCTTCTCTACCAACCCCTCGGTCCCGTGCTGGCAATCATGCCGTGGAACTTCCCCCTCTGGCAGGCCTTCCGCTTCGCGGCACCCGCCTTGATGGCCGGCAACACCATCCTGCTGAAACACGCCTCGAATGTCTCCGGCTGCGCCAAGGTGATCGTTTCCCTCGTGGCGGAAGCCTTCGGCCGGGACGACCTGATCCAGGCCGTCTTCCTCCCCGGCAAGGAAGTCGAACCGCTGATCGCCGACCCGCGGGTGCGGGCGGTCACCTTCACCGGCAGCACGGAAGCCGGTCGCCAGGTCGCCGCAGCGGCGGGCAAGCACCTGAAGAAGTCGGTCCTCGAGCTCGGTGGCAGCGATCCCTACCTCGTCCTCGACGATGCGGATCTCCCCGCCGCTGCAAAGATCTGCGCGGCGGCGCGGATGGTGAACGGCGGCCAGAGCTGCATCGCCGCCAAGCGCTTCCTCGTCGCCGCGGCGGTGCACAATGAATTCGTGGATCTGCTCGCCAAGGAACTCTCCGCCTACGTTCCGGGCGATCCGCTCGATGACGCCACCTTGCTTGGCCCGATGGCCCGGGCGGACCTCCGCAACGAAGTGCACGGGCAGGTCCAGGACAGCATCGCCGCCGGAGCCGTGCTCGTGTGCGGCGGGAAGATTCCGGAACTACGGGACCGGCCGTACTATCCCGCGACGCTTCTAACCGACGTGAGGCCCGGCATGCGGGTGTTCGACGAAGAAACCTTCGGGCCCGTCGCCGCGGTCGTGAAGGTGGCGGACGACGATGAAGCGATTCGTCTCGCGAACCTCACGCCCTTCGGTCTCGGCGCGGCCGTGTTTTCCGGCAATCCGGCGCGCGCCCGCGAGGTCGCGACCCGTATCGAAAGCGGCACCGTGGCGGTCAACGCACAGGTCGTCTCGGATCCGCGCTTCCCCTTCGGCGGCGTGAAGGACAGCGGCTGGGGCCGGGAACTGGGAGTCGAAGGCATCCGCGAATTCCTGAACGTGAAGACGCTCCGATAGGGCGGGGATGTCTCTCCGAGACGCCAGGGGGCGGGTGTCACGAATCGCCGAACCGGTATCGTCATTCTCCAAGGAGTCTTTTGCCGCCCGAAAATCCTTCTTGCCAGCCATGAAAAAGCGGCCAGTGTCCGCGCCCCGCCATTGCGGGTTGTGCGATCCAGGAGACGTTCTGTCGTGGTTTCCAGGATCATCCGTCCTTGAAACATCCGACATTGTCCTATGGAAACACCGCCTTTCTCCGAACTCGGGCTGCCTCCCGAACTCCTGTCCGCCATTGAATCGCTGGGCTACGAGCGCCCCTCGCCGATCCAAGCAATGGCGATCCCGGTGGCGATGACCGGCCGCGATATCCTCGGCCTTTCGCACACCGGCTCCGGCAAGACCGCCGCCTTTACCCTGCCGCTGCTGGCCAAGCTCGATTTCAAGAAGATCGCGCCCCAAGCGCTGATCCTCTGCCCCACCCGCGAGCTCGCGGTGCAGGTCTGCGAGGAGGTCCACCGCCTCGGCTCCTTCATGGGCAAGCTCCGTGCGATTCCCGTTTACGGCGGCGCACCGATGGATCGGCAGCTCCGCGCCCTGCGCGATGGCGTGCAGGTCGTTGTCGGCACTCCCGGCCGCGTGATGGATCACCTCCGCCGCGGCTCCTTCGACGTGAGCAAGATCGAAACCGTCGTGCTCGATGAGGCCGACCGCATGCTTGATCTCGGCTTCCGCGAGGAGATGGAAGAGCTGCTTGCCGCGATCCCGAAGGAACGCCAGACGATGTTCTTCTCCGCCACGATGAGCCGGGGCGTCAGCCACCTGATCGGCAAGTTCGGGAACAACGCCCAGACGATCGAGATCGACCAGAAGGCCAAGACCGTTTCGACCATCGACCAGTGCTGCTACGAAGTCCGCGAGCGCTCGAAGGTGGAAGTGCTCTCCCGCCTGCTCGACATGGAGCAGTCCCGCCTCGCGATCATTTTCTGCAATACCAAGCGCTCGGTGGACGAGTGCACGGAAGCGCTGCTGGCCCGCGGCTACACCGTGGACCGCCTGCACGGCGATATCACCCAGCAGATGCGCGAGCGCGTCTTGCGCCGCTTCCGCGACGGCACGATCGAATTGCTCGTCGCCACCGACGTCGCCGCGCGCGGCCTCGACGTGGAGAACATCGACGTGGTCTTCAACTACGACTTGCCGCAAGACCCGGAAGACTACGTGCACCGCATCGGCCGAACCGGTCGCGCCGGCCGCAGCGGTCGCGCCGTGAGCTTCGTCTTCGGGCGTGAGATCCACCGTCTGGAGATGATCGAGCGCTACACGCGCCACCCGATCCGCCGCGAACGGGTGCCTTCGCAGGAGCAGGTGGAAGGTCGTCTGGCCGACCTGCTTTTCGAACAAATCAAGGAGCGTCTGGAGAAGGGTGAATTCGAATCGCACGAGAGCCAGATGGACCGCCTGCTCGAACAAGGTTTCACGCCGACCGATGTCGCGGGTGCCCTGATCACGATGCTCAAGGAAGCGTCCGGCCGTGAGTTCGGCGAGATTGCCGAAGACCGCGAAGTGCCGGGCCAACGCGGCCGCCGCGAATCGCGGGATCCCCGCGGGGACTACCGGGATCGCGGCCTGCGCGAGCCGCGTGAATTCCGCGAGCGTCCGGCTCGGGATGCCGCCGCCCCGCACGACAATGCCGACATGGTTCCGCTCTTCTTCTCGCTCGGGAAATTCCACGGCGTGAAGGTCGGCGAGATCATCGGCATGCTTTATGGAGAAGCCGGCCTGCCCGATGGGGCGGTCGGTCACGTCAAGCTCTTCGCCAAGCACAGCCGCATCGACGTCCGCAAGGATTGTGCGGACCGCCTGATCCAGATTTCCAAAGGCGCGAGCCTCCGCGGGCGGAACTTCATCCTCGATTATGATCGGGGACCGAAGGACGGCCCGAGGTGAGGTAGTCGGCACACGTCGTGTACGGACCAACGTCCGGGGTTGCGCCTTGTGCGCGAGCACGACTCCGTTAGAGGAGCTGCCCCCGGTTCATCGTGCCGGGCCTGACGGGCAAGGTTTCTCGCGTCCTGAAGGGACGCCTCACAATGGCCCGGCATAAAGTGCCGGGTTTGGCACGCACGGTCGGTGCGGGGGAGTTCGTAAAGAGGGTGAAGCAATCCAGTTCCGTCCCCGCCGCCATCTCACCGATCACCGACGGCCGGCCGAAGCGCAGGAACAGCCCGTCTAACAAACACGCGACCGCGAAGGTCGAGCGGTCGAGCTGGCACGAGGGAAGCCGCACTTGATATTTCGCGCCCAGTCCGCAGGCATCGGCGATCGATTCCACCTCCTCGTTCTTGAACCAGAAGCGCAGCCCCTGCTTCGCGATTAGGCCCGGCCTTCCCCGCTTTGTGGGATTCCGACACCGGCGGCGAAACATCATGGCAGTTCCGGGTTTTCCCTGTCCATGGTCCGAAAGATGAAGGTCCTGTTCTCTTCCTTCCTGCTGGCCGGCGTGCTGCTCGCCAGCGAGGCCGACGACGGCACCAAGCCGCGCATCTGGGTCTCGAACGACGGCCGCCCGATCGAGGGCCTCTATCTGCGTGCGAATTCGCAGGCCGTGATCATCAAGCGCAACGACGGCAAGGAGGTCGCCCTGCCCCTGCGCTTCCTCAGCGCCGCCGACCGCGAGTGGGTGCAACTCAAGCTCGACACCGAGGCCAAGACCAGCACCCCGGAGGAGAAGGTGAAGGCCCACATGAAGTACAAGCTCTCCGGCGGTTCGGAGAAGTGGCCGGAGGACCGCCGCAAGCGGATCACCGAAGCGATGGATGCCGCCGTCGAATTCTACAACCGCAACGGCGTCTTCAAAAAGGACCTCACCGCCAACGACAGTCCCGGCACCCCGACCGCCGACGCGAACTACGACGGCTGGATCAACTTCGGCGGCAGCATCAACCGCCGCGTCGCTCTCCACGAAATCGGCCACACCCTCGGCATCGGCACCCACGCCAACTGGCAGGCGAACATCAAGGACGGCAAGTGGACCGGAAAGCACGCGCTCGAACAACTCCGCGAGTTCGACGGCAAGGACGCCGTGCTCCACGCCGACCGCATGCACTTCTGGCCCTACGGCCTGAACTTCGACAACGAATCCAGCAAGGAGAACGACCTTCGCCACGTCCTCATGGTCGCCGCCATGCGCAAGGACATGGGCATCGATTGAGCGCTCAGGTAACCCCTTGCCAGATCTCCCCGTTCCGCTTGATTGTGTGCATGCCGGACCTCCGCCGCAGGATCACCTCCCTCCCGACCCTCGTCGTCCCGCCCCTCGCCCTGCTCTGCGCCTCTTGCGCTTCCCTCCGCTCGAACGCAGACCGCTCCGCCGAGAGCCGTCCGCAATCCAGCGACGCCGTGACCGGCACCGGCCAGCTTGCTGCGAGCGCCTTCCGTTCGACGGGCATGGCCGCCATCCGCCAACCCTTCACCACCCTCCGCACCGGCCTCGCCGTCCTCTGGCACCGTCCCCGCGAGATCGTCACCGGCAACCTCCCGGTCGAACTCATCCCCGAACCCCTCCCCGCCGAAGTCCCCGGCACCCCTGAATTCGAAGCGCTCCTCGACCGCAAGGGCCTCCCCCGCCAGGAACAGGGCAGCGTGTCTTTCCTCGTGGACGGCCGCGAGTTCTTCGCCGAACTTGACCGCCAGATCGCCAGCACCAAGCTGGCCGTCGATGTTCAAGTCTTCATCTACGACAACGACGACATCGCCGTACGCTATGCGGACATTCTCAAGCGCAAGTCGGAACAGGCCCGCGTGCGGGTGCTCTTCGACGACCTCGGCAGCACCTTCGCCCATACCGCCGCGCCCGAAACCCCGGCACCCGGCGGCTTCTCGCCGCCCGCCGACATCGCCGCCTATCTAAAGGACGGCTCGAAGGTCCGCGTCCGCCGCACGATGAACCCCTGGCTCATCTGCGATCACACCAAGCTTCTGCTCTTCGACCGGCGCACCGCGATCCTCGGCGGCATGAACATCGGGCGCGAGTACTACTCCGAATGGCACGACCTGATGGTCAAGGTAGAGGGTCCCGCCGTCGGTTCCCTGGCCAAGCAGTT
>CAMLOZ010000147.1 GCA_946481625.1 uncultured Haloferula sp.
CATTCTCCCTCCGGGAAACTCGTGACCGACGACTTCCCCCCGAATCACATCCACCATCACGGCGTCTGGAGCCCGTGGACGAAGACCGGGTTCGAGGGTCGCCAGCCGGACTTTTGGAACATGGGCGATGGCAAGGGGCGGGTGGAATTCGTCTCGATCGGGAAGACATGGGCCAAGGATGGCAAGGTGGGGTTCCAAACGAATCACCGCTTCGTGGACATGATCGCGAAGCCCGAGAAGGTCGCTTTGCTGGAAACTTGGGATGTCACCGTGGGAAGCGATGGGACACGCAACATCATCGATCTGACCATCACCCAGAACTGTGCGACGGATTCCCCGCTCAAGCTGCCCGAGTATCACTACGGCGGCCTCGGCTTCCGCGGCAACCGCGCTTGGGACGGCGCGGCGAATTGCAAATTCCTCACCGCCTCCGGCATCACGGACCGGCTCAAGGTGAACACCGCTCGCGAACCCTGGTGCTGGGTCGGGGGTACGGTCGAGGGCGGCACCTGCGGCGTGACCATCCTCTGCCATCCCTCGAACTTCCGCGCGCCGCAGCCGATCCGCGTGCATCCGACCGAACCTTTCTTCTGCTACGCACCGCAGCAGGGCGGCGCGATGGAGATTGTGCCGGGCAAGCCATATGTCGCCCGCTACCGGATCGTCGTCGCGGACGGCGACCCCGACCCCGCCGCTGCCGCCAAGTGGGCAGAGGAATACGCGGCGGAAAAGTAGATGCCCACCTCTCCGGGGGCATGCTTGACGCTTGCCCGCCCGGGAAGGGAAGCTCGCGGCGTGACGGAAGACATGCAGGCGAAGATGGAGCGCGGGTTGGCGCTGTTCGACCTCGATGGCACCCTCATCGCTTGGGACACGCAGGTTCTTTTCTGCGATCACGTCTTGCGGAAGGAGGGTTGGCGGCGGGCCTACCTCCTGTTTTTCGCGGCAATGCTTCCGGCGGCGAAGATCCTCGGTGACGAGGGCATGAAGCGCGTCTTCCTGAGCTACCTTTGGGGTGTGGACCGCGACACTCTCGTCGGGTGGACGCACGATTTTGTCGCCGGATTTTTCCCGGGCCGCTGCTATCCGGAGATGCTCGCCAAGCTGCAGCGGCACAAGGATGAAGGGCACCTCACGGTCCTCGCCTCGGCGAGTCCCGAGTTTTATGTCCGGGAGGTGGCGCGCGTGCTCGGGTTCGATCTCGCGCTGGGAACTTCCATCGAGGATGCCGAGAAGATGCGGCTTTTGCCCGACCTCGTGAATCACAAGGGAGCCGAGAAAGTACGAAGGATCTCGGAGATCCTTGGTGAGCCGCCCGGAGGGATCTGGCCGCGAAGTCACGGCTACTCCGACAGCTCGGCCGACCTGCCGATGCTACGCTGCTGTGTGGAGAACACCTTGGTGAACCCGTCGCCGCGGCTCACCGGGATCGGTGTGCCGCACGGATGGGAGATCGTGCGGCCGGCAAAGCCGTGGAGCGGCCGGGGCGGACATGCCTGGGAAATGTTCCGGCGGGCCACCGGCTTGTGAGCCGATCGAAGAAGCGCCGGCCTGCGTATCAAAATAGCCCGGGAGATTCGGGCTGCACGCTGGCCTTCACGGGCTTGGCCAAGATCGCGTCGATCCTCGTCAGCAGGTCCAGCGAGGGAGTGACTTCTTCGTCGAGGACCTCGCGCAGGTAGCGGCTCCAGTGGTCGGGCGTGTTGCCATCGTCGCGGGACAAGATCAGGGCGATCTCGCTCAAGCGACCGCTTGCCGAGAGCAGCTTGCGCGTGCGGCGCAGCCAGGTCTCGAGATAAGGGCGGTCCGGCTTCGCGGGAAACACGCCCGCTTTTAGACCCGCTTCACGCATGCGGCAAGGCCGATCGGCCTAAGCCGGCTCGACCTGGGCCACCGCCATTGCGGCCATGCCTTCACGGCGCCCCACGAATCCCATCGTCTCGTTGGTGGTCGCCTTCAGCCCGACGCGTGCCGGATCGAGTCCGAGCGCGCCGCCGATGTTTGCCTTCATAGCCTCGCGATGAGGCAAGATCTTCGGAGCTTCGGCTACCAGGGTACTGTCGATGTTCACGAGACGGAAGCCCTGCTCGGCGCAGAGGGCCGCGGCCTTCTCCAGGATCCTCAGCGAGGAGATGTTGAGGCATTCCGGATCGCCCGGCGGGAAGTAGTGACCGATGTCCGGCAGCCCGAGGGCACCAAGGACCGCATCCGCGATGGCATGGCACAGCACGTCCGCATCGGAATGTCCGTCGAGGCCGTGCGTGTGGACGATCTCGACACCGCCGAGGATCAAGGGGCGACCTTCCTTGAAACGATGAACGTCGTAGCCGAAACCGATCATAGGGAGAAATCTTCAATCACCAATCTTCCAATCATCAATTGAAATGCGCTTCGCGGCCTTAGAGGATTTCCTCGACCGGGATGAGTCCGTTGGTGGCGACGATGGACCAGGCGTCGGCATCCTTGGCGGGTTCGAGTGTCACCTTTCCGCCCGCGGCTTCGACGAGCAATTTCCCTGCGGCGATGTCCCAGAGCGAGATGCGGGACTCGATGTAGCCGTCGAGACGGCCGCTGGCGATGTAGGCGAGGCCGAGGGCCGCGCTGCCCATCATCCGCATCTTGCGGGCCTTGAGGGAAGCCTTGCGAAAGCGTTCGAGACCGGTCTTGAGGGCCTCCTCGTCCTTGCCGCAACCGACGAAGAGCGCGCACTCGGAGAGGTTCGCGCGACCGCTGACCTTGATCGGCTTGCCATCGAGCATCGGCACCCCGCCCCTTTCGACGGTCCATGTTTCGCCGATGATCGGATCGTGGATTACGCCGACGACCACTTCGCCGGCGACGCGCAGGGCGATCGACACGCAGAAGTGCGGGATGCCGTAATAGAAGTTCACCGTGCCATCGATCGGATCGACGATCCACTGGCGGTCGCTGTCCTGGTTTCCGCCGAGTCCTTCCTCGCCGTAGAGGGCATCGCCCGGTCGGGCTCCGAGGAGGATGTCCTCGATCAGTTTCTGCGACTCCTTGTCGAGCGCGAGCTTGATGTCGTGGTGGGAGGCTTCATCGACGGCGGCTTCCAAGCCGAAGTTGGCCTTCAGCAATTTGCCCGCTTCCTTCGCGGCGTGGACGGTGAGTTCGAGGTCGGTCACGGGCGGGAGACTAAGTTCCAAGTAAGAAGTGCCAAGTTCCAAGAAAGGCAGGAATCGCCGGGAGGTTCTTCCCAAGAGGGCTGTTTTTGGCAGTTGGCACTTCTTACTTGGAACTTCTCTCCGCCGCGATGCGCTCGATTTCCCGCACGATCCGCGGGGCGAGATGGTGCTTCTCATCCTCCGGCAGTGCTTCGACATGTTGCGGGAAGACCAGCAGGACTTCGTTGCGGTCCGAATCGAAACCGATCCCTGGCTTCGACACGTCGTTCGCGATGACCAGATCGCAGCCTTTCCGCCTCAGCTTTTCCTTGGCGTTCGTCTCCAGATCCTGGGTTTCGGCCGCGAAGCCTGCGAGGGTTCCTGTAAATCCGAACTCACCGCGCACCGCACCGAGGATGTCGGGGGTTCGCACCAGTTCCAAGGCGAGCACCTCGTCGGTTTTCTTGATCTTTTGTCCGGCGACCACCGCGGGACGGTAGTCGGCGACCGCCGCAGCAAACACCGCCGCGTCCATGCGTCCGATGTGGCGTTCCACCGCCTCGTACATCTCCAAGGCGGATTCCACCGGGAGGAAGTCCACGCCGTCGGGCACATTGAGAGACGTCGGTCCCGATACCAGCAGCACGGCGTGTCCGGCCCGTGCGAAGGCATCGGCCATCGCATAGCCCATCTTGCCCGAGGACCGGTTGGTCAGGTAGCGAACCGGATCAAGGGCCTCGCGGGTCGGGCCGGCGGTGACGAGGACACGCATGGAAGGATTCAAACTCTAGATTCTAAACTCCAAGTCTCAAGTTTCCAGCTTCCCGGTATCCCCGGGGCTCCGCTGGTCACTTCTTTTCGGGCTGTTCGGCGGGAACGGGGGCCTCCGGGGTGGAGACCTCTTTCGGCTTCTTCAGCTCTTCGAGTTCCTTTTTGGCGTCGGCCACTTGCTTGTCGTCCAGCTTGCTGGTGAGGTCGCCGAGCAGGGTCTTCGCTTCGGTATCGCCGCGTTCGACGGCCAGCGATGCCAGGGCCCACGCTTTCGGAAGATTCAGGGCGGTCCCGAGTCCCGCGGCGTGAAGCCTTGCTAGACCCGCGGTTGCCGCGGCATGCCCTTGGTTCGCGGCCAGAGAGTAAAGCTGGCCGGCATTGTTGTAGTTCACGGGCACGCCCATCCCGCGCTCGTATAGGGTGCCGAGATTGTTTTGCGCCGCCGCATGCCCGGACTTGGCCGCGAGCGTGAACCATGCCACGGCGGCGGTCGGATCGCTCAGGCCCAGATTGCCGGAAACGTAGAGCAGGCCGAGTTCATTCTGAGCGATCGGGAGCCCGGCATTTGCGGCGGAGACAAGATACTTGTAGGCACCCAATAAATCCGGCTTTTCGTCCTTCGAGATGCGGGAGGCCATTTCCAGGGCGGCCACCGCGCTACCTGCCTCGGCGGCTTTGGCGAGCCATTCGCGACCCTTCTCCTCGCTCTTTTCCAGGCCACCCCGGCCTTCGAGATGGAAGGCTGCCACGCGGAGCATGCAGTCCGGCTGCTTTTCGTCGGCACCCTTTTGATAGAGCGCGAGCGCGGCCTTGTCGTCTTTCTTCACGTTCTCCTCGAAGTCGCCGAGCGCGAGGTATGCGGCGAATTGCTTTTTCTCGATCGCCTTGCCCAGCCACTCGCGGCCGGCTTTTTCGTCGCGGAACTTCTCGTCGCCGTTCAGCAGGCGCGAGCCGAGCGGGATGAAGGCGCTCTCATCCCCCAGCGCCGCGGCCTTCTTGTAGAAGTTCAACGAGCGGACGGGGTCCTTCTTTTCCGGGAAGCCGAGGGCACCTTCATAAAGTCGCGCGAGGATGAGAATGGCGGGCGTGTCGCCGGCCTCGGAAGCCTTGTTCCACCACTCGGCCGCCTTGTCGAAATCGGGTTTCTCACTGAGCAGGCCACGCAGCCATGCCTCGCCGAGAATCCGGCCGGCATTGCCGGGGTCGGTCCCGGCGGCGGACTCCAGCACCTGGCGGCCTTCCTGGCGGTCCTTGTCCTCCTTGGAGTTCAGCAGGATCAGGGCGCGGCGGTAGGTCGCGTCCTTGTGCCCGGCGGCCGCCGCCCTTTTGTAGTAGTCGAGGGCAGCTTCCCGCGAGGCGGTCAGGCCTTGCCCGGTCTCCGCGGCGAATCCGAGCAGGAACAGCGCGTCCGCATTGTCTTTCTCCGCCAGCGGCTTCGCAAGGTCCACCGCCACCGAATGCCGCCCGTCGCGGAAGGCTTCCATCGCCGGTTTCGCGGGACCCTCGGGGATCGGCGGCGCGGCCACCGGGGATTCGTTTCCGACCACGGTGGCGGCAGGCGCGGCAGCCATGGTTACGGTCGCGAGCGAAAGGGCGAGCAGGAGGGTTTTAGCGGTCACGTCACCAGTGTGCGGGCGGACCGCACCGGATCAACAAGGAAAAATGCGACCGCCGACCCCCGGGTCTTCCTCAACCCGTCGTCCGCAATCCCGAGGCGATGGCGTTGATCGACAACAGCATCTTCGGGAACATCGATTCCGCCTCGGCCTCGCGCTCGTGGGCGACCAATTCGCGCCAGTCGCGTAGAATTGCGATCTGCTGCCGGTGCAGCACCTTCAGCGGAGCCTCTCGGATCGCCAGGGTCTTCGCCATGCGGGGACGGCGCTCGTCCATGCTGCCCTCGTAGAGCCCTTCGAGCAGATCGCGGGTGCGGTGGAATTCCGCGACGATAATGTCCATAAACTTCTTCCGCAGGGCCGGGTCTTCCACCAGGGAAGCGTATTCGTTCATCAGCTCGAGATTCGCCGAGGCAAGGTTCGTCTCCACGTTGGTGAAGACGTAGCCGAGGAAGGTCGACTGCCCGAGGCTGTCCTTGAGCGCCGCGAATTTCTCAGGCTCCGAAGTCTTCAGCGCCTCGAGGGCGGAGCCCACGCCATACCAGCCCGGCAGATAAAAGCGCGCCTGCGTCCATGAGAAGACCCAGGGGATCGCGCGCAGGTCGGCGATCGAGTGACCCTTCTTGCCGCTGCGCCGCGCGGGCCGCGAACCGATCCGCGAGTTCTCTAGCGCGTCGATTGGCGTGGCCTGACGGTAGAATTCGATAAAGCCCTCGGTCTTCAGCAGGGATTGATAGGCCTCCTGGCTCTTCTCCGCGAGGAAGGGCAGAAAGGGCTCCGCCGGATCCGCTTTCGGCGCGGTGTGGCGGTGCGTGGCGGTGGTGATCGCCGCCCCTGCAAGGAGCAGTTCCAGATTGTACGTCGCATTGGCGAGGTTCGCATACTTCTGCGCGATCGTTTCGCCCTGCTCGGTCATGCGGAATTCCCCGCTCATCGAGCCGTGCGGCAGGGAGGCCATGAACCAATGCGTCGGGCCCGCACCGCGCGAGATCGTGCCGCCGCGACCATGGAAGAAGCACAGCTTCACGCCCCGCTGGTCGCCGGTCTTCGTGAGGTTTTCCTGCGCCCGGTGCAGCGCCCATTGCGCCGCAAGGATGCCGCAATCCTTGTTCGAGTCCGAATAGCCCAGCATCACTTGCTGGCTCGGCTTCGTGCCGCCCGCGCACTTCTGGTTCGTTCGCCGCGTCAACGGATGATCGAGGAAGGCCCCGAGAATGCCCGGCGAACGGTCCAAGTCGTCCATCGTCTCGAACAAGGGCACCACCTCCAACGCGCACCACGAGCCGTCCGCATCGTGGTCCATCAAGCCGGCCTCCCGCGCGAGCAGGAAGACCCCGAGCAAGTCGGAGAGCTGCCGCGTCATCGAAACGATCAATGCGCCGAGTCCCGCGTCGCCCCATTCCTTGCGATGCTTCACCAGCACGCGATAGCAATCGAGCACCGCATCCGCCTCGCCGCCGATGCGGGCGGTATCGTGCAGGAAGGGTCGCGGCGACTTGAGCTCTTCATCGAGGAAGGCGAGGCGTTGCTCCTCCGTCCAACTCGCGTAGCTCGCGCCATCGGCCACGCCTGCGGCGGCAAGCAGCAGCGAGATGGCCTTGTCGTGGAATTCGGAGTTCTGCCGGATGTCCAGCATCGCCAGGTGGAAACCGAAGATGTCCAGCTTCTGGCGCAGCGGGCGGAGGAGCTGCTCGTCGATCAACCCGCAACCCGTATCGCGGATGCTGGTGGCGAGGAGGCCGAGGTCGGCGTCCAGTTCCTTCGGTGACTTGTAGCCTGGCTTGCCATCGATCTGCCGCTGCAAGCGCGCCGCGATCAATCCGCCGAGATGGCGCCACGGTTCCTCATGATGACGGTCGTGGAGATCGGTGGTGAGATCTTCGTCGGCCAGCGAGAAGGTGATCTCGTCGATCCGGCGTTCGAGCGCGTCCGGAACCTCGTTGAGCTGGCGGGAAAGCGTGAGCTGGCTGGCGACCTGCTCGATCTCGCGCTTGAGAAGTTGGAAGGACGCGCGGCGCATCATCTCAAGGGCCTTCGCGGTAACTTCGGACGTCACCAAGGGATGGCCATCGCGGTCGCCGCCGATCCAGGTGCCGAAGGACAGGCGCGGGATGTTCCCGGCGGCCCGCAGCATCTCCAGCGGGAAGCCCGCCTCACGCCACGCTTC
>CAMLOZ010000148.1 GCA_946481625.1 uncultured Haloferula sp.
CCCGCTTGGCTAGCGTGGGGCGATCCTCCCCTTTTTCATGCCCGATTCTCCTGATACGCTCGCACTGACAGATGTTCCCGAAACTCCCGGGACCGATGCCCTTGAAGCCGAGGTCGCCTCTCTGCGCGAAGAAATCGCAGCACTGAAGGCCGAGAATGCGGACCTGTATTTGCAACTGGGTAAGGAAGGCGGATGGCCCGCAGGCCACTATTACTCGCCGATCCCGGATTATTCCGAGGTGCAGCGACAGATCGAAATCAAGCGGGGAGAAGCGCCGGCCGTGCCGGAAATTCACCTGAACCGCGAGGGTCAAGAGGCCTTGCTGGCCGAGTTTGCCGCCTATCAGGCGGAGGTCCCTTTCCCGGTGGAGGAGTGCGAGGGCTTCCGTTATTTCCACGACAACGAGTGGTTCACTTATGCCGATGCCGTCTTCCTCCACTGCCTGCTGAGGAAGCACCAGCCGCAGCGCATCATCGAGGTCGGCTCCGGATTCTCCTCCGCCGTGATGCTCGACACCATCGACCGTTTTTTCACCATACGGCCCGAGGTCACCTTGATTGAACCTTATCCGGAGCGTCTCAGGAGCTTGCTGTTCGAGAGCGATCTGGACCGTGTGAAGATCTTCGAAAGCAAGGTGCAAGAGGTACCGCTCGGGGTATTCGCGGAACTCCGGGCCGGTGACCTGCTCTTCATCGATTCCAGCCACGTCATCAAATGTGGGGGTGATCTCCAGTTCCTCATGTTCGAGGTGCTGCCCCTGCTGCCCTCCGGAGTCTTCGTCCACTTCCACGATATCTTCTATCCCTTCGAGTATCCGGAGGCCTGGCTCCAGCAGGCCCGGAACTGGAACGAACTCTACTTGCTCCGGGCCTTCCTCGCCCACAACCGCGATTGGGAGATCCACTTCTTCAACAGCTACGTGGCCGCGGAGTTCCCGGAGATCCTCGAATCCAGCCTGCCGCTCTGTACGAAGAGCGCCGGAGGGAGCATCTATCTGCGGCACCTTTGAAGGAGCTTTCAGCGCTTCCTTCTCAGCAAGCCGGTCGCGCCGATCATGCCGAGAAGCATTGAGGACGGCTCCGGAATGGCCGGCGTGCCGGAGGATCCCGAGCCGGTGACATAGGTCGCACTTACCGAACTGATCTTGAAGCGGTCGATCGAATCACCTGTCGGCTCGCCCTTCCAGGCACCGAGGAGAAGCATGTTGAAACCGTCTGGACTCCCGTTCTGGATTGCCACCTCGCGGGCATCGCCGCTGTAGCTGGACATGTCGTCCGTCCGTTCGCTGAAGCCGAGCGCGGCCAGGTTCGCGAAGTTGAGGCCGGAGAGATCGATCGGGCCGTCGAGCGTCGCGGTGTAGTAGGTCACGTCGCGGTCGTAGGTGCCGTAGGGATCGATCACCACCGAGACGTCCTCCACCAGGCCGTCGAAGTAGAAGAGCATCCAGTCGTCGCCGCCGGCATTGTCCATCTGGTGGTCCGGGTTGCCGGTGCCTTCCTCGGCGTTGCTCACGCCCATGCCGATCGTGTAGATGCTTCCGCGCGCTTCTTCGAAGGATGTATTTTCCGATCCTCCGGTGAAGCCCCAGGAGGTGACCTGGAGCTCATGGCCCGAATCGTGGAAGAAGAGGGTATTGCCGAATTCCCCGCCGTAGTTGGGACCTACGGTTTCCCAAGTCGGGCTCTGGGAGAAAGCAAGGGATGCGGATGCCATCACGGCACAAGCCACCAGGAGGGGGGATTTCATTGGGGGAGGGGGGATTGCCGGCGAGCGGGGACTCGGCCGGAGGGGTGATCGCATGAAACATCAAGCAGGACTTACAGTCAACGACGTGCGACTCACGCAATCGCGTAGGACGCGGGACATCCCAAACCCATGCTTGCCGGGCCTTTCCCACCGCCATTAGTTTCTCAAACATGTTCGCCAACGCGAACAAGCATCCGAAATCCCATGATTCCGCTCCGTCTTCCGCTCCTCGCCCTCCTCGGCCTCGCCGGCAACTTGTCCGCCCAGCAGAAAACCGCCGGCAATCCGGTCTTCGAAGGTTGGTATGCCGATCCGGAGGGCATTGTCTTCGGCGATGAATATTGGATCTATCCGACCTACTCCGCTCCCTATGGCGAGCAGACTTTCTTCGACGCCTTCTCCTCGGCCGACCTGGTGAAGTGGAAGAAGCACTCCCGCATCCTCGACACGAAGGACATCAAGTGGGCCAAGCGTGCGATGTGGGCACCCTCGGTCATCGAGAAGGACAAGAAGTACTATTTCTTCTTCAGCGCTAACGATATTCAGAACAACGAGCAGGAAGGCGGCATCGGCGTCGCGGTCGCCAGCAAGCCGGACGGCCCCTTCAAGGATCACATCGGCAAGCCGCTCGTGGACAAGTTCCACCACGGCGCGCAGCCGATCGACGGCTTCGTCTTCAAGGACGACGACGGCAGCTACTACCTGATCTACGGCGGCTGGCGGCACTGCAACATCGCCAGGCTCACGGACGACTTCAAAGGCTTCCTCCCCTTCGAAAACGGCGAGACCTTCAAGTCGATCACGCCGGAGGGTTATGTGGAAGGGCCCTTCGTCTTCAAGAAGGACGGCAAGTACTACTTCATGTGGTCCGAGGGGGGCTGGACCGGCCCGGACTACCGGGTGGCCTATGCGGTCTCCGATTCGCTCTTCGGCCCGCACAAGCGGATCGGCGTCGTGCTCCAGCAGGATGCCGCCGTCGCCACCGGGGCGGGTCATCATTCGGTGATCCACAACAAGAAGGACGACAGCTGGTACATCGTCTATCACCGACGTCCCCTCGGCGAGACCGATGGCAACCACCGCGTCACCTGCATCGACAAGATGGAGTTCGACGCCGACGGCAAGATCAAGTCCGTGAAGATTACCAACGAAGGCGTGGAGGCGAAGAAGCTGAGGTAAGCAAGTTTAACGCCGCCTCCGCAGCAACATCAGCCCGCCCAGCAGTCCCAGCAGCGCCGAGGACGGCTCTGGCACGGTAAAGCTCGCTTCCACTCCGGTGATCTTGAAGCGGTCCACGGAGCCCGGCTTCGGCCTTCCTTGCTGCGCCCCGATCAGGATCGCATTGAAGCCGGACTCGGCGGTGATCTCGATTTCCCGCTCCTCGCTGCTGCGGTTGGAAAGGTCGTCCACCCGCTCGCCGAAGCCGAGTTCAGCGAGATCCGTGTAGGTCATGCCCGCGAGATCCACCGGGCCGCTCAAGTTCGCCGTATAGTAGGTGACGTCGCGGTCCCAGGTTCCGTAAGGGTCGACCGTGAGAGTGACTTCCGAAACCGGGCCTTCGAAGATGAGAAGCACCCAGTCGTTGCCGCGGGCGTTGTCGATTTGGTGTTCGGGCACGCGCGACCCTTCGCCCGGATGGGTCACGCCGATGCCGGTCGCGTAGGTCACTCCCAGCGACGCCTCGAAAGACTGGTTGCGCCGACCGCCGGTGTGGCTCCAGGACGTGGCCGTGAAGCCTTGGCCCCCGTTGGCGAAAACCAACTCGTTGCCGAAGTCATCGTCCCCGCGCGAGCCCGTGGTTTCCCAAGTCATCGATTGGGAAAACGCCGGTAGCGCGAGCGCGATGGCGGCACCTGCCGACAGGGCGGGAAGGTTCATCGGGGAGGGGTGGAGGGTGGGGTGAGAAAACTCCGGGAGAGGGGAGCCCCCGGTCAGCACTCGCGATTTATACTCAAAATATCCTTACAGTCAATCAGTAGCGGACTACGTGATCGCGTGTCGTCGGGGGTGCGGCGTCGGGGAATTGGCTTTCCCATGAGGCGACCACATTGAAAATCCCGCGCCTAACATCGGGAATCTCGATGTTGGCGGGGAAGCAAGCCATTGACGGCGAGCCGTTTGGTTGGTTCCGAGTTCTTGCGGGTGGCTTTTCGCGGGAAGCCCCGCCTCCCCGATCATCTTGATGCGGCTCCTTCAGCAGATAACCTTGACCCATGTCTGCCGGAAACGCCGTATTGGATTCAGCTCCCGCCCTGATGACTTGTGTCGAGCAGTGGACGGACCGCTTGCCGATCCTCTCCAACGGATATTTCACCGCGCTGCGGAACGACTCGATGCCGCGCGAGTTCTTCGTCCGCACACAGAAGCAATTCTACTTCGCGGTGCGCTACTTTTCCCGGCCGATGGCCGCGCTGATGGCGCGCATGCCCGACTCCGCATCCCGCCAGGGTCTGATTCACAATCTCTCCGAGGAGCACGGTTTCGACGATGAGTCGGAGGGCCAGTCGCACGGCTTCGACCCCGCCGTCGCGCACGATCTCACCTTCCTCGCCTTCCTCCGCACGCTCGGCGTGACCTCGCAGGAGATGACCAGGGAGCGCGAGGCGGCGGGTGTCCGCGCTTTCAATGTCGCGCTCATGGGCGCCTGCCAGATGGAGCGGATCGAGACGGCTTTCGGCTGCCTCGGCGTGATCGAATACGCCTTCGCCGATATCTGCGAGCTGATCGGCCGCAAGGTCGTCGAACGCGGCTGGATCGCGCAGGACGATCTCATCCACTACAAGCTCCACGCGCAGATCGACAAACGCCACGCTGCCGACTTCTTCAAAGTGGTGGACGGAGCATGGAACCGTGATCCCGCCACGCGCGTCGCGATCGAGGACGGCATCCAGCTAGGCCTGTACGTCTTCAACCGGCTTTACGAAAACCTCGACCCCTTGCCCTTCCAAAGCCATGCCGCCTGCTGATGACCGGCCTGCCTTGGCTCCCGAACTAATGCAGGAATTCCACTCCCGCGGCGAGTGGCGGCACGGGGTGCGACTGGCTTGCTTCATCGCCCTCTACCTCGGTGCCGCTGCCATCGCGATCTTCGCGGCCGCCCGGGTGAGCGCGTGGTGGCAGTGGTTGCCGGTTGTGCCGGTCTATCTCTGCGCCGCCGCCTCGCTGCACGGGATCAGCCTTTTCACCCATGAGGCCGTGCACGGCACCTTGTCGCGGAGCCGGATCTGGAATGATGTCCTCGGTGCGGCCTGTGCGATCCCGGTGCTTCAGAATTGCTCCGCCTACCGCGTCCTGCACCTGCGTCATCACAGCCACCTCGGCGAGGACGGCGATCCGGACCACTATGCGAATTACACCCGCTGGACCTGGATGATCTTCACGATGAACTGGGCCAGGCTGCTGATCGGCTACCCGGTGTATATCGTTGCGATCCCCATCCTCGGCTTCAAGCACGGCACGGCAAAGGCGCGCGCCGGCATCCTCGCCGAGGTGGCCGCGACCGCGCTGCTTGTCGGGGTGATCGCCGCGTCACCGGTCCCGGCGGCATGGATCTGGCACGGCTGGCTGATCCCGATGCTCTTCATCAATACCATGGTGAATATCCGCGGCATGAGCCAGCACACGCTGTTGGAGCATTCCGATGACGAGATCCGCGGTACGCGCAGCATCCTCACGGTGCCGCTGGTGCGCTTCTTCATGTGCAACGAGAACTACCATCTCGAGCATCACCTTTACCCCGGCATCCCCTGGCACCAGCTTCCGAGGGTACACGCCGTGTTGGAGAAGGAACTGCGGGAGAGGGGTGCACCCTATATCCCTTCCTATTCCTCGTTCGTCCGCCAGTTCGTTCTTGGCAGCATCAAGCGATGTCCGCTTGGCTGGCGGCACCGATGAGTTCGATGCCGGATCTGCCATCGCCCGATTCATGGGCGATCGATGCCGCAGCTTGGCCCTTGGCCTTCGCTCAGGTCAGGGAAGACCCGCGCCTCGACATGGAGCTGGTCCGCAAGCTCCCGCCGGGTGCCACGGTGGTCATGATCGCATCGGGTGGCGACACCGCCGCCTGCCTGGGACGGCTGCCCCTGACCATCCATCTCGTGGACATGAATCCGGCCCAGCTCGCATTGGCCCGGATGAAGTGGCGACTCGCTTCCGGCATTCCTTCGGATGAAGCGGCCGGCTTGCTCGGTCACTTGCCGATGAATCCATTCGCACGGCATCGCGGCTTGGCCGCACTCCAGGATGAACTCGGACTGGAGGAAGATGTCTTCGGACCGCCGGATCGCGTGGCGGAACTCGGCCCTGACCACTGCGGGCGCTACGAGCACACATTCGCCGAATTGCGCGTTCGTCTTGCGCCATGGAGAGATTCCATGGAGGAACTGTTGGCCTCGCCGCTGCCGGTCGCGGATTTCGAGACCAGGCCCCTCGCCGCCGCGATGAACGAGGCGTTTGCGGAAGTGATGTCCTTGCAGAATCTCGTCCGACTCTTCGGTGCGGAGGCCACGCGGAATCCCCGGCGTCCCTTCTGCGACCACTTCGCGGCCCGGACGCGCGAGATCATCGGCCGCATGGCACCGCGCTCGAATCCATTTCTCCGCCAGATCCTCGCTGGCGATTTCCATCCCGCCTTCCGTTACGATTGGCTGCAAGCGAGCCATGCCCTGCCCGCACGACCGGAATGGCATCACGGCAAAATGACCGAGGTGCTCGGATCGATGCGTCCCGGAAGCGCCGACCTGGTCCATCTCTCGAACATCCTCGATTGGCTCTCTCCCCCGGAGGCACAGGCCGCGCTTCACGCCGCCCGCCGGGTGTTGCGACCGGGCGGCAAGGTGATCATCCGCCAGCTCAATTCGACGCTCGGGATTCCCTCGCTGGAATCCGGGCTGGTCTGGGACACGGCCCTCGGCCAAGCCATGGAGCGCCGCGACCGCAGCTACTTCTATCCGCAGATCCATGTCGGCCGCCGCCCATGAATCTTCATCACTTCACCGCGAAGGTTCCTCCGGAGATCGGCCGGGCGCTCGTGCGCTTCGAGCGGGAATTCACCTATCCTCTCGGAACCCGCGCCCGCTTCCGGATTTCGCACGGTGAGGACTACCTGCCCTTCTTCCAAGCGATGGGCGAGCCGGACATCATGGTGCTTGAGAAGAATGATGAGGTCCTCGGATGCCTCGCGAGGGTCAATCGCCACCTCATCCTCGATGGCGAATGCCTTGAGGCACACTACCTTTGCGACCTCAAACTAAGCATCGCATCCCGTGGGACGACCGCACTGCCCCGCCTGATTCGCGAAACGAAAAGCGTGATCGAATGCAGTGGATCCAGGAGTTGCTACTGCATCGTGATGGGCGGCACCGGAAAGCTCCCGACGGACTACACCGGTCGCCTTGGCGTGCCCCGCTTTGAGAAGCTGGGGAATATCGTCGTCCTGAGGCTTGAGCCGGTCACCGCAAGTCGCCTCACCGGCAAGACGGTATCACCCGCCGCCTTTGAAGAAGTCTCCCGGGGTTTACCCCGGTCCGGTTATTCGGCTCCCGGAGCCGATCGCACCGCTCGTTCCCTTGTCGAACCGATTCATCTTGTCACGGAGAACGGCGACGCTTGCGGGATCATCGAGGACACCCGGAAGGGCAAGCGCTTGTTCGTCGAAGGCGGCGGCGAAATGCTTTCCGGTCACCTCTCCCGTTTCGCATTCGACTCGCCGGAGGCCGCCGGCCGCTTGCTTCGCGATGCCGTGTCGATCGCCCGCGACGCCGGCCTTCCCGCCCTTTTCACCGCGCTGCCCGCAAGCAAGGCGGGAGCCGCCGTCGCCGGATTGCAAGTCCTCCAGATCACCGTGGCTCCTGCGGGCGTCTACGGCCACGCGCTCGAGGCCGGCCACGGCTGGTGGATCGACACCGCCGAGATCTGACC
>CAMLOZ010000149.1 GCA_946481625.1 uncultured Haloferula sp.
GCGTTCGCTGAATCTGAAACGCTTCGAGGCGAGCGGGCGTCGCGACGTGGCGCTGGTGATCGATGCCTCCGCCTCGATGGAGCTGTCGCTGGACGGCCGCACCGTGTTTTCGAAGGTGGTCGAGGAAGCGAAGCAACTGGTGAAGGAGGCTCCGCGGGGTACGGCATTCCTCGTAGTTCTCGGCGGGCCTGCTCCTGAAGCGAAGACGGCGGCACCGCTGACGCACCGGGCCGACGTGCTCGGGGTGCTGGATTCGCTGCGTCCGGTGGGCGGCACCTTCCGTGCGCATGAGGCGCTGGGCATGGCGACCCTGGGCCTGGCGGAGGGCACGAATGCTTCCAAGGAGATCATCGTCTTCACGGATGCCCAGCGCGGCGGCTGGCGCTTCGACAACCCGAATGCCTGGGACGGCCTCGGCGAGGCGTGGAAGGCGATGCCCGCGAAGCCGAAGCTCGTGCTGCGCGACTTCGGCGTGCCGGCGGGGCTTCGCAATGTCGCGCTGGCGACTCTCGAGACCTCGCGGAAGGTCATCGGCACCGATCGCGAGGTCGCGCTCCAAGTAACGGTCGAGAACACCGGCACGGCTCCGGTGACGCCGGGCCCGGTGGTGCTGGAGATCGACGACAACAAGGTGGGCGAGAGGCCGGTGGGTCTGCTGGTCGCGGGACAGAAGGAGACGGTGGAGTTCCGCCACCGCTTTGCTCAATCGGGACCGCGGGTGGTTTCCGCGCGGATGGAAGCGCACGACGATCTCGCGGCGGATGACAAGGCGGAGCGGGTGATAAACGTGCGGGGAACGCTGCCGGTGCTGCTGGTGGACGGAAACCCGGCGGGGTCGTTCTTCGAACGGGCGGCAGGCTATTCGGCGATGGCGCTGGCACCATCGCCCGCATTGAGGAAGGGCAGGAATGTCGGCGATGCCTTCCTGATGGACCCGGAGGTGGTGCCCGCGCCGGAATTGACCGACGAGGATCTCGAAGGCCGGGCGGTGATCATTCTCGCGGATGTGCCGCGCTTGCCGGAACGGCTGGCGAGCATGCTGGCGGGCAAGGTGGCGGACGGCACCGGGCTACTGGTGATCGCCGGACCGCGCACGGAGCCCGCGTTCTTCAATGCGTGGAAGGCTTCGGAAGGCGCGCTGATGCCGATGCCGATCGGGGACATCGCGGTGGATCCCGATGGCGTTTCTCCCTCGCCGGCGACCTTCCTTCACGAGTCGGTCGCGCTGTTCAAGGACGAGAAGAACTCGGACCTTTCCTCCGCCCGGGTCAAGCAGTGGCGCAAGACCGGCGACGCCGAAGGAGGGGTGCAGGTGGCGGGATACCTGAACGGTGACACCTTCCTGGCGGCGAAGAACTACGGCAACGGTCGTACCATGCTGGCGACCTGCGCGTTTGATGCGCGTTCCGGGAACCTGCCTGCCTTGCGTGCCTTCGTCCCGCTGCTTCACGAGCTCGTGGCCTGGACCGCAGGCAACGGCGTGGAACTCAATGTCGATCCCGCCTGGAGTCCCTCGGTGGCGATCCACGGTGCGAGCGGGGGATTGTCCGCGGCTTACTATCGCAACCAGGAATGGCGCGGCAGCGCGACGGTGGCGCGGATTGATCCGGGAATCGATTTCCGCTGGGGCAATGGCAAGCCCTGCGCGCGCCTGCCGGAGGACCGCTTCTCGATCGAGTGGCGGGGGCAACTGGTGCCGCCGATGACCGGCGAGTATGTCTTTTCCGCCGACGTGGATGACGAGATCGAGATCCGGCTGGGGGACCATGCGCCCTTGAAGGCGGACTACGGCACCGAGGAGCTTGGGCGGGTCACGCTCGAAGGAAACGTGCCGGTGCCTTTCCAGGCGAAGTATCGCGAGGACGGTGGGGAAGCGAAGATCCGGCTGTTCTGGAATCCTCCGGGGGGCGAGAAACAGATCATCCCGGGCTTTGCCTTCCGGCCGGAGCGGGAGGAAGCCGGCGAGCCGATGCGCGTGGTCGATCCGCAGGGTTATCCCCGCGAGGCCCGGCTCAAGCCATCGCGCCGCGGTCGCGAACTCGCGATCGGAGGGCCCTCGGTGCCCGGTGTCTATCAGGTGAGTGCGGACGAAGATCTGTGTGACACGCTCGATCTCGCCGAAGGTAGCAAGCTGCCTGTCGCCGTGGTGCGCGATCCCGCCGAGAGCCATTTCGAGCCGCGCAATGCGGACGACCTGAGCCTCATCCGCAAGCACGCGGACCTCTTGTTGCCTGCCTCGGTGGAGGACATCCTGGGGGTGCTGCAGGGCAAGGGGTTCGGTCGCGAGATCTGGAAGCTGCTGGCCGTTGCGGCGTTCATCCTTTTTCTGCTGGAGAGCGTGCTTGCACGCTGGGTCTCGCGGTCCCGCCGCATGGCTGAGGACGTGCGGGTGAGTTTCGGGGATGAAGCCGTGTGGGGAAGGGGTGGGCGATGAAAATACTCCTCCGCTTCCCGATCGTCTTCCTCTCCTTGTGGGCCGCGCTCCATGGCCTCGGCAAGCTCGTGCGCCTCTCGCCGGAATGGCCGGTGTGGGCGGTCGCGTTTGGCACGGCTCTGGCGGTCGAGTTGATCCTGTTCCTGTATCGCTACGAGTCGCAGGCGGTGACGCCCCGGCGCGGGCGCTGGATGGTGGCGCTGCGCCTGGCCGCTCTGATGGTGCTGGTGTGGATCCTCATCGAGCCGACCTGGATTCGCGAGGTGGAACGCGATCGCAACCGCGAAGTGGTGGTGGTGCTCGATGACTCCGCGTCGATGCATCTCAAGGACGATGGCGCGACGGCAGCCCGTCTGGATATCGGCGAGGAAGCCTTGGCGAAGTCCGGCCTACTGGCGAAGCTCGGCGAGGGCATGAAGGTCCGCACGCTCCGCGCCGCGCGCAGCGTGAAGAACGATGGCGAAGGCAAGGCCGAGGGCTGGAGCGATGCCACGGACATCGCCGCCGCGCTCGGCACGGTGCTGGAGCAGGTGCCGCCGGACGACCTCGCGGGCGTGGTGCTGGTCAGCGATGGCCGCCACAACCGCCCCGGCCGGGTCGAAGACGTGGCGCGGCGCTTTGGCATTCTCGATGCACCGGTCGGCGTGGTGGCCACGGGCAGCGCCGAGCCGCCGCGGGACGCCTCGGTGCTCGAGGTGAAGGCGCCGGAGGCAATCCATCTCGGCGACCGCATGCGCGTGACCGCGTCGCTGAAGTTCGACGGCTACAGGGGCAGCGAGGCGAAGGTGAGGCTGATGCGCGGGGAGGACTTGATCGAAGAGCGGAAGATTCCCGTGCCACAGGATCATCACCGCGAGGAAGTCCGCTTTACCACCGTGCCGGAAGAGGGCGGGGTGGGGGGATACCGCATCGAGATCGGGGGCTTGGAGGGCGAGCGCTTCGCGGAGAACAACACATGGGAGTTCGAGACCTCGATCACCGATGCGCGCACGAACGTGTTGATCGTCGAAAGCACGCCACGTTGGGAGTTCCGCTACCTGCGGAACCTTTTCTACGGCCGCGACAAGTCGGTGCACATGCAGTACGTGCTAATGCACCCGGACCGGATCGCCGACCAGGAAGACGAGGTCATTCCCGCTTCCGCCACCCGGCCCTTCGGCGAGGCCCAGGCCACCCGCCTTCCGGCCAACGAGGAGGAGTGGCGGAAGTTCGACGTGATTATCCTCGGCGACATCGATCCCTCGGCGATCGACGACAACAACTGGCGCATCATTTCCGAGTGCGTGAAGGAGCGGGCGGCGATGCTGGTGATGATCGCCGGTCCGCGCTGGATGCCGCACGGGATCTCCGCGGAGGCCGGTCGCGAACTCGTGCCGGTGGAGACCTACGAGGAGCATCGTAATTTTTACAGCGTGGAGGAAGAGCCATTCCGCTTCTCGCTCACCGCGGAGGGCCGGAATCATCCCGTGACGCAGCAGGCGAGCGGCGAGGCGGCGAACGACAGCGTCTGGGCGGGGTTCCCCGAGATCCCCTGGCGTCAGCCGGTCAAGGCTCTGAAGGATGGAGCGGAAGTCCTCCTGACGGCCGCGGGTCCGGATGCCGGAAGTGCAGTGTCCGGCGGCGAGGATCTCGATGCCGCGCTCGATGCCCTGACCAAACGCCGCGAGCGCGAGGGAGCCGCAGCGCTGCTCGTCACCCGCCAGACCGGCAAGGGCAAGGTGGCGCTGCTTCTCACCGACCGCACCTGGCGGCTGCGCGAAGGCGCGGGCGATCTCTACCACCACCGCTTCTGGGGCAACCTCGTCCGCTGGGGTGCCGGTCCGGTCATGCGCGCCGGCGGTTCCCGCGTGCGGCTCGGCACCGATCAACTCACCTACACGGCGGACGACCGGATCAAGGTCACGGCACGCCTGCGCGACGCGGGGCTCAATCCGGTGGCGGACGATGAATTGAAGGCCGAGCTGTTCCGCGACGGCGAGATGATTTCCAGCACGCCGATGACCGCGCTCGAGGGATCGAACGGCTTGCACGAGGCGGAGCTTCCCGCGCTGCCGCATTCCGGCCGCTATGAAATCCGGCTGCGCGGCAAGGAGGCGGACCGCCTGATCGCTGAGGATGGTGGCAATGGCGTGAGCGCGGGATTCCGGGTGGTGGGCTCGCGCGGGCCGGTCGAGCTTGCAGAGACCACGCTGAACCTGCCGCTGCTTTCCACCGTCGCGGACCTTTCCGGCGGTCGCGTGGTGAAGCCGGAGAATGCGGGCGATCTTGCCTCGCTTTTCATGAAGGAGACCAATGCGCGCAAGGAAGTGCGGGAAACCTCGCTGTGGGACAGCGGCTTCGTTCTCGCTCTCTTTGCCTTTCTTCTCGCGTCCGAATGGGTGATCAGAAGGGGCGGCGGACTTCCGTAAACCAGAATCAGGAGACATCCCATGAGCACTGAGCAGGCAAGGCAGGACATCGGCAAACGGCTCGCGACCGTGCGGTCGAGCATCCGCCGCGCGCAGTGGCAGCGGGGCGGCTTGCTGCTGGCGACCGTCGCGCTCGGCGGCTTGCTGGCGATCATGGCGGCGGATCATTTCCTGGCACCGCTGCCGCTGGCCGCGCGCTGGATTCTCTTCGGACTTTGGCTCGTGGCGGTCGTGATCGCCGCGTGGTTCGGCCTGCGCCCGCTGACGCGGAAAATCGGCCTGGTGCAAGTGGCGCGCTGGATCGAAGGCCGCCACCCGGAGATCGAGGAGCGCATGAGCACCGTGCTGGAGTTGTCCGGCGGCGATGCCGGTGCTTCCGCCGGGCTGATGGAGGAGCTGGCGCGTGCCGCGGGTGAGGATGTGGGCAAGGTCGATCCCAAGGCCGAGTTGAAGCTGGTCGGTGCCGGCCGTCGCTGGGCGAAGCCCGCCGCGGTGCTGGCGATCATGCTGGTGACGCTCTTCGTGCTGTGGCCGAAGGAAGCGGTGCGGCTTGTTGTGCGCGCGGTCGCGCCATTCAGCACGCTCGGCAATGCGGCGGCGGCGAAGTTCACCGTGGAGCCCGGCGACGTCGAGATGCTGGAAGGCGACGCCCTGCAGATCGAGGTCGGCTACGAAGGTCAGGCGAAACAGATCGAACTGGTGATGGAGATGCAGGGTGGCACCGAGATCGTGCAACCGATGCTGCCATCCGGCGACCGCTGGAACTACCGCATGGATCCGGTCCGGGAAGGCTTTCGCTACCATGCACGGGCCGGTCGCGGGGAGAGCGATTCCTTCACCATCACGGTATGGCCGTCGCCGATGATGCTGGAGCCGCGTGTCCGGCTCGGCTTCCCCGAGTATTCCGGATTGCTGCCGGAGGAGAGCCCGCTGGGCCGCGGTGTGGAGGCCGTGCGCGGCACGATGGTCACTCTAACAGGCAAGCTGAACACCGCGGTCGAGGAGGCCTGGATGGAGATGGATGGCAAGCGCGCCTTGGACGGCAAGGTCGAGTCGGAAGCGAGCGGCGGTCGCGTGAGTTTCGCATGGCAGTTGCAGAAGGACGGCAGTGGCGAGGCCGTGGTGTGGCTGAGGCACCGCCTGGGTCGCGAGGTCGAGGCGCTGCGCTTTCCCGTGCGGGTGCTGGAGGACCAGGTGCCGCTGGTGCGTTGGCTGAGTCCGATGGCAAAGGAACTGCTCGTTCGTCCCGATGAAGTGTTGGGCTTCCGTTACGAGGTCACGGAGGACTTCGGCGTGGCGGCGCTACAACTGGAGACCAAGACCTCCGGCAAGGAGCCGGTGCGCACAGCGCTGGACTTGCCGGAGAAGGTGCAGGGCCCGACGAAGCCGTCCCGTTTCCGCGGCGATGGCGAGGTGGCGGTGGGCGCGTTGCTGGAGCGCTGGCCCGGAGCACGGGAGATACGCATGCGGGTTCGCGCGGTGGACGGTCGTCCGAAGGATCTCGATGGCCCGGGTGTGGGGCATTCCGAGTGGCTCTTGCTTCGGATCGAGCAGAATGCCGAATCGCTGGCACGTCAGGAAATGCGGGCCGAGCACGACGGTGCCCGCGAGACGATCGAGAAGGCGATGCAGGTGACCCGCGAGGCGCGCGAGCGCATGGGCTGGCACCGGGGCGAGATGCAGAACGAGGAACTGAGCAATGACGCGAAGAAGCATTTCGAGGAAGCCCGCGAGCGTCTGGCCGAGGCGAAGGAGAATCTGGAGAAACTGGCCGAGCGGATGCAGGAGAGCGTCCATGCGAACAAGGCGGACGAAGTACGAAAGGCATCGGAGCAAGTCGCCGCGGCCCGGCAGGAACTGGAGAGCGCGCCCCTGCAAGACGGCCAACAGCGCCGCGAGGAGAAGCTCGACGGTGCCAGGGAACAGGCGGAAGCGGCGGTGCGGAATCTTGAAGAAGTGCGCCAGCAGATGGACCGCGACCGCCAGAAGATCGAAGAGCTCGCCCGCTTGCAGGAACTCGCCCAGCAGCAGCGCGAGCTTGCGCGGCAGGCCGAGAACCAAGCGACTGCCACGGCGGAGAACAAGCCTCTGCCGCAAGACTGGCAGGCCCGCCAGCGCCGGATGGAAGAGGAACTGCGCCAGCAACTCCGCGAGCAGCCGCAAGCCCGCGCGGAGGCGATGCAGGAGCAAGCCGCGGAGGCCCGGACTCTCGCCGAGGAAGCGAAGCAGTTGAGCGAGGCGCAACGTGCCTTGGAAGAGCAGGCGAAGCAGACACCCGCGAATGCGCCGATGCCCGAGCAAGCGGTCCAGCAATTGCGCGAAGCCTTGGCCAAGGAACAGGCGAAGATTGCGGAAGAAACCAGGCAGCAGGTCGCCGGGGCCCGGCAGGATCTGAGCAAGACCGCGGATGTTTTGCCGAAGGCCGAGGCTGCCACCAAGGAAGCGAGCGAAGCGATGGCGAAAGGCGAGGACCAAGCCGCCGCCGAAGCCGCGAAGGAAGCGGTGCAGGCGCTGGCCGAATCCAAGGAGGCGGCGCAGCAAGCGAAGGAGCAAGGCCAGCCGGAGCAAGGTTCTCCCGAAGCCGATCAAGCGGCGGAAGCCGGGCGCGCTGCGGAGATCGGCGAGCTTGCCGAACGCCAGGAGCAGGTGGCGAAAGCCCTTCAAGCGCTTGCGGAGGACAAGAGCGCGGAGGCACTTCAGGATCTTCAGGAATTGCAGGCCGCCGCCGCCGAGGAAATGGCGCAGGCCATCGCCGAGGTCCCTGAGGTCGAAGGCTCCGGGCACATGAACGAAGCCCGCGAGGCTTCGCGCCAAGGCAGCG
>CAMLOZ010000150.1 GCA_946481625.1 uncultured Haloferula sp.
CGGGCGGGTGGATGCGTTGAACATGTACTGCGATTTCAGTAATCCCGATCTCACCGGCGGGACCATGCGCTTGCCGGTGAAGGACCTGCTGCCGCTTCATTCGCGTCCGTCCGAAGCGAAGGAACCGTGGTTCCCGAGCAGGGAGAACGACTGGGTGAAGCTCGATGACGGCTGTTTCGGCAAGGTGATCCAACAGACTCCGGAGCAGGTGGTGGTCCTGCGCCTGGGAGGCAGCCTCAAGACTTACCCCACCGCGGATTTTCTGGAGCAATGCCCGGAGAACCTCTCCCGCGGCTTCCGGGTCAGCACCAACTTCGGGATCGGCTACGGCCACCGCGCCGTCGCCACGGATGAAGTGCCGCGTATCCTGCAGGACGCGGTTCTCCGCCATCTTGTCGAGGCTCTCGGCCGCGAGCAGGTGAAGTCGGTGAAGGTCGAGTTCAAGGGGGCCGCGGCCAGCTCCCTCGACTATACCGTCCTGGCCGATTTCAGCGGCGAAGCCGCCTCCCGCTATGCCGCGCTCGAACGCATGATCCAGACCGCCTGCATCGACACCTGCAATGAACAGGGCTGGGAGATCCCCTTTCCGCAGATGGTCATCCACCAGGCGGCATCCTGAGCGCCAGGTATCACGCGTGGTGCAGCAGGATCGAATTCGCGGCGAAGTGGTCGGAGAGGATATCCGACACGATCACCAGCGGCGTGCCCTGCTTCACCAGGTCGGCTTGGCGCAGCATCTCGATCGCGCGCTGGATCGTCTCGTCGATCGTCGCGGCGAAGGGGAGCTTGAAGGCCTCGATATTCCGCGTGAGCGCGAGCTGGCGGCAGACGCGGTCCTTCGGGGTGAAGGCATAGAACCCGTTCGTGCGCGGCCGCAGCATCGCGGTGTGGTTCGCCATCACCCCGCGGCGGGTCAGCACGATCAAGCGGGCGTCGGGCAGGGAATCCACCAGCGTACAGGCGGCCCGGGCGGCCTTCTGCCGTTCATCGCGCAGCAGCACGCACTGGCCGAAGCCGAGCCCCCCGGTGCGCTCGATCCGCATGCTGATCTTCACCAGCGCCTCCACGCAGCGCAGCGGGTGCAGGCCCACGCTGGTCTCGCCGGAGAGCATCAGGCAGTCGGCTTCCTCGTAGGCTGCATTGGCCACGTCCGTCACCTCGGCGCGGGTCGGCGTCGGGTTCTGGATCATCGATTCGAGAAGCTGTGTCGCCACGATCACGCGCTTGCCGAGTTCGTGGCAGCGCTTCACCAGGCGGCGCTGGAGGATCGGTAGTTCCTCGAAGTCCACCTCGGTGCCGAGGTCGCCGCGCGCCACCATGATCACGTCGGTGGCCTGGATGATCGAATCGATGTTCCGGATCGCCTCCTGGTCCTCGATCTTCGAGACGATCTGCGCGCCGCCTTCGAGTCCCTCGACCGCCTCGCGCAACTCGCGCACGTGCGCGGCGTCCCGAACGAAGGATCCGGCGATGTAGTCCGCATCGCATTCGACCGCGAGAGCCAGATCGACGCGGTCCTTTTCGGTCAGCGCCGGGAGATTGAGCCGCGTGCCGGGCAGGTTGATGTGGCGTCGCGAGCCCATCTTGCCGGCGGTCTTCACCTCGCAGATGATCCGGTCATCCTTCCGGGTCTTGATCTCCATCAGCATCGTGCCGTTGTCGACCACGAGGGTCCGGCCTTCAGCCACGTCGTCCATCAGGCCGTCATAGTTGACCGTCGTGGAAAGGGGAATGGAGGGCTCCGCAGCGGACTTCCGGAATTCCACCAGATCCCCGATCTTCAGCTCGTAGGGCTTCTCCAGGTCGCCGGTGCGAATCGAAGGGCCGGTAAGGTCGAAGAGCACCGCGACGTGCTGCGACCGTTCCGCCGCCGCCCGCCGCACCCGCCGCGCCATTTCCCGCGCCCAATCGTGTTTCGCGTGGCTCATGTTGAGCCGGAACACGTTGGTTCCCAAATCGATAAGCTGGCCGATGGTTTCTTCGGATTCCGTGGCCGGGCCGAGGGTGATGATGATCTTGGTTCTGCGAGACATGGAGCGGGAGGAATCTGTAGGCCCGACCCGTGGGGAGTCGAGCGGCGATAGGTGCATGTTCCGTGCCGGATTCGTTGCCCCCCGGAGGGGCGGGCGATTTCGTCGTTTGACAGTTGCGGCTGCCGCTCCGTTGGTGCCGGACCATGAAACCATCCATCAAACCCTTGTTTGCAGCCTTGGCCGGGCTCTCCTCCATCGCCGCGCTGAACTCCTGCTCCAAGGAAGCCCGGCAGGAAGCCGCCGCCGAGTCGGCTGTCGAAACCGCCGTGGACGTCACCGAGGACTACTGCGAACTCCTCGAAAGCATCAAGGACAAGGAGTCCGCCAAGAAGGCCATCGACAAGATGGACGGGCTGGCCGACCAATACGCGAAGATCGCCGAGAAGGCGAAGAAGGCCGGCGATACTCCGCCCGACGCCGAAGCGGTGACGAAGAACCAGGAGAAGATGAAGCCGTTGGTGGAGCGTATGACCGCGGCCGCCACGACGGCGATGCCGATCATCTCCTCCGATCCGGAACTGATGAAGGCGTTCCAGGAGAAGCAGATGAATATCGCCAACAAGATGCAGGAGGCCTCGAAGTAGCCCGAGACACTTTTCATTCCCCGGAAACGAAAAACCCGCCGGATACGGCGGGTTTTTCAGGAGAGTGGTACCCCGACTTGGACTCGAACCAAGGACCAAAAGATTAAGAGTCTTCTGCTCTACCAACTGAGCTATCGAGGCTTTGGGTTCCTGCCTTGCGGCGGGGCCGGAAGGATGCATTTGAACGGACCCGGCGCAAGAGGAATTTTGACGGAAATGTAGCAGTCCAGCCCGGGGATTTGAAACTCCGCAGGAGAGGATTCCGGGCGCGCAGGGTATCCGGCCACCGGAAGCACGCAGCTTTGCAAAGATGCGCTACCTCAGGAACAGGATGCAGATCGGATTCGGGCAGGCGGTGGTGACCTTGGGCTCGGAGAGCTTGCCGGAGCCGGGATCGAGGGGAAGGGAAGAGAGGGTATTCGAATCCTGATGCGCGCACAGCAGCCACTTGCCGTCCGGCGAGATCGCGAAATGGCGGGGGATTTTCCCGCCGCAGGGTGCGACCTGCACCGCGCCCAGCTTGCCCGATGCCGGATCGCGCGCAAAGACGGCGATGCTGTCGTGGCCGCGATTGGAGGCATACACGAACTTGCCATTCGGATGCACCGCGATCTCCGCGGTGGTGTTCTTGCCGGTCCAGCCTTCGGGAAGCGTCGGGATGCTGTGCAGCGTGGTGAGCGTGCCTTTCTTCGCATCGTAGCTGCAAGCCGTGACGGTGTTGTCGAGCTCGTTCACCACGTAGGCATGGCGGCCGTCGGGGGAGAAGTCCATGTGGCGGGGGCCGGCACCCGGCACCGAACTCCACGAGTCGGGTTCTTCCTTCAACGGGGTCGCGGATCCCGGGTCGATCTGCCAGCCCAGCACCTTGTCGAGGCCCAAGTCAGGGACATGCAGGCGGTCGCCGCGGAAATACACGCCGTGAGCATGCGGGCCTTCCTGGCGGTCGGTGCGCGGGCCCTTGCCCTCGATCTTCCTGGTGAACGCCGGTGCTTGCAGGCCACCCGCCGGGTTGAGGGGGAGCATTGCCGTGCTGCCATCGCTGTAGTTCGCCACCGCGAGCACGGTGCCTTTCTCGTTCACGGCGAGGTGGCAGGGGTTGAAGCCGCCGGAAGACGCTTCGCCGAGGAACTCCAGCGCATCGCCGAGCTTGAAGCACGCGATGCTTCCCTTCGGATGTGCCGCCGAGCGTCCCACCGAGTAGAGCAGCGGCTTCCTGGGATGCAGTGTCAGGAAGCCGGGGCCCTCGTACTTCGCGCCGAGCTTCACTTCCGCGATGGCGCCGCTTTCCGGCTCGAAGGTCGAAAGATAGATGCCCTCGCTATTCCCGCTGCCTCCGGTGTTCGTGCCGATGGCGATCGGCAAGGGGGCGGCAAAGGCGAGAGGTGCGAGCGCGAGGAGGGCGAGGCAGGGTTTCATCGTTCCCCACTACGCCACGAGCATCCGGAACCGTTCAATCCGTATTCGCGATCCTCACCCGCAGGAAACGCCGCCCGGGAGGCGTCCCGCCGGTGAGCACCACCCGGGCCCGACGGTCCGGTCCCGCCGTGAAGTCCGCCTCGAAGCCCGATGCTGCTTCCCGCGGCAGGTCCCCGGTCCGGAATACAGCCACTACAGACCAGTCCGCCAGCGTATCGGATTGCTCCACCCGCCACTCGATTCCCGACCGGTCCTCCGGCCAGGGGAAACTGAAGCCGTCCGCCTCCCACGTGGGCAAGGGCCTGCTCGCCGGATCCTGGGGATCGCCGTCGAAGGCATATTCCAGCAAGTCGTCGATCCCGTCCTGATCGGAATCCAGCGGCGTCGTTCCGGGCAAGCCCAAGTCTTCCGACCACTCCTGATAGGACATCAAGGGGCTGCCGATACGCGCCAGCACCTTCGCGGAGAAATTCGTATAGCTGGAGTAGGTGCCGTGGAACCACACCAGGAACTCCGAGTGCCCGTGTCCCGGCGGGACGATCGGGCGGAGATTGTCCGCCGGAGAGCTCTCCGTCACCGGCGTCCAGGTGAAGGTCAGACCGCCATCGGAAGTGAAACCGCGATAGATCTCGTAACGCTCGTTTCCGCGCAGCGGTACCGCGTCGATGTCGCCCAGCGCGAAGGGGTCCGCCGCATTGGTGGAAATGTACACCACGCGCGGATCCTCGGGGTCCAGGCACATGCCGCCGCCGTAGTCGTCTTCCGCGGAGTAAAGCGGGCGGCCCGCCTGCGCGATGAAGCGCCGCTGCCACTCCGTGCCCGTCCATCTCGCATAGTAGTAGTAGATCCGGTCGTGGTTCCAGCCGCTTCCGGTCACGTTGTCCTTCTGCACCTGGAAGACACAGACCGGAGCGCCGCCGCTGCCGTAGTGGACGTCCCAGGTCCAGCCGCGCCCGGTCGGGATCCAATCGTCCGGCCCGTCGCCCGGTCCCCAGGCGGCGTTTGAGAAAGGATAGATCACGTTGCCCTTCTCGCCGCCGTCGTGGTCGAGCGGGATATTCGCCAGCGTATCGATCAGGCTTCCGTCCGTTTTCCAAAGGCCGCCGTCCTTGTAGTAGAGGTGGTAGATCGAGTTCTCCACGTCCCGCGGATGTCCGTCCGTGTAGATCAGGTCGATGCGGTCGGTTCCGTTCGAGGTGTAGCGCGGGTAGGGCCGGGTGCTGCCGCTGCCGGTGCCGAGGAGCTGGCGGGATGTCCCCCAGGTCGCACCGTCGTCGGTGGAGATCGTGAGGGTCGGGTTGAAGTTGATACAGCGGTGGAAGTTGTAGAGCGCGTTGTTCTCGCCGCTCAGCCGGTAGGTGTTCGCATAGGTGTTCGCGGCGGGCGTCGGTCGCACGATCTCCGGTCCCCAGTCGGCATTGGTCGAGGGCTGCGTGACCAGCGAGGTCCGTTGGTAGAATTGCGATCCGGCAATGTGTTTCGAATAGAGCAGCATCAGCTTGCCGTCCGGCAGCACCGTGATCGAGGGATTGTTGTGATCGTCCTGCTGTTGCGAGGTCGCGGTGCTGATCACCATGTGGAACTTCTCCCCGCTTGTTAGATCGTAGCGCGTCACGCCATAGGTGCCATTGCCCTTCACGTAGCCGGAGTAGAGCGAGCCCTCGTGCAGGATCGAGCGTTCGTCATTGAACCAGGTCCACGCCCCGTCCGGCGCGATCTCGAGCGCATTGCCCGGCAACTGCGGCATCGTCACCGCATCGCCGACCAGGAACCCCTCCAGCCAGGAGCGCGTGCTCCAGTTCGTCGCGGTGCCATCGCCGTCGTCGGCGAACATCTGGAGGGTGCCGTTTCCATCGGCCACCGCGTTTCCGACAAAGCCGAGATATTGGCGGCGGTTCGATCCGGATTCGCTGCTCAGGCCCAGGTCCGCGACCCTGCCGACCGGGGAGTCGGGAGTGAAAAGTTCGAGGGCGGTGGCAGAGAGACCGCCCTTCACCTGCCAGTTCTCGGTCGGCACGGAAAGGTAAGCCACATGAATGCCATAGATCTTTCCGGGGACCAGCCCCGTTGCTTCGGTGGCCAAGGTCGCCCCGTCGCCCACGCCGCCGTTGGCATCCTTCTCGTAGATCTCGCGGTTGCCCGTGACGTTGAAGCCGAAGCCCGTCCGGCGTCGCCAGAGCGGCCCGGCAGTGAAGCCCGTGTCGTTCACGTTTTCCGTGGAGAAGGGCGAAGGCGTGCCCGCGGCGGCGACCGTGTTTGAACTGTCGATGTCGATGAAGCGTCCCGGCGGTCCCGCGATCGATCCGGCGGGCCGGATCTTCAGGCCGTTCAAACGCACCCGGTCGTTGCCGTCGTTCTCGCGGAAGACCAGTTCGTGTGCCGAGCCGTCGGTGGAGAAGGTATAGGTCGCGGCGGCGGTGGAAAAAGCATGGTTTGCCAGCACCACCGTCCCGGCTTCGGGACTCGCCTGCGGTCGCGAATCGATCCGGATCGTACCGCCGAAGCCGCCGCCATCGTAGTGGAAGGACTCCACCGCATAGGTGCCCGCAGCGAGTCCTTCGATCTTCAGCACGATGTTCGCGTCCGCCCCGTCGGTGAAAACGAAGTCGCTGAGAACCGGATCGGCCAGCGACCGGTCGCGGGTGCCAAGCGTGCTGCCGCCCAAGGTGAAAACCACATCCCCGGACTCCACCGGCATCCCCGCCACTCCTGTCACGGCGCGAAAGAGCGGAGCCGCGCCGGTCTCACCCGGCTGGAAGTCGAGCCAGGCGAGATCGGCATGCAGCGGGGCAATGAGGGATGACAGGAGGGCGAAGCGGAGCGGTAGAGATGACATGGGCAAGAAAAAGCCCGCCGCGCTCCGGTGCATTCGTGCACCGGGACGGGGGGCATTGGAATCAATTGCGGATCACGACGAAGAAGCGTTTGGCCGGTCGTGGCGATCCTAGAGGGATGACATGGGCCGTGGTGGCTCCCTGCGAAGCCACGTTGTCGGCGGCGAGCGTCCAGGTGGCGATGCTGCCCGCGAGGGTATCCGAATAGACGATGTCGTAAGTCGCTCCCGTCGCGGACTCCCATTGGATCGTGTACTCGTTGGTCGCCGGATTGAGCGTCGCAGTGAGCACCTTGATCGGGCCGGTCACCGGCAGGCTCGCGGGATCGAAGGGGTTGGACGAGCCGGCCACCTCGTCCCCGTCGTTCGCGCCATCGCCATCGCTATCCGCATTGAAGGGGCTCGTGCCGCTGTCCGCAACGGAGGTGAAGGTTCCGGTGTTGGTCTCCACGGCATCGGAGAGCCCGTCGTTATCGGTGTCGCCCAGCGTCGGGCTAGTTCCCAGATGATACTCGCGCAGGTTGGAGAGGCCATCGCCATCGTCGTCCAAAGCCCCGTCGTCCTGTCCCGGATGCAGGTCGGTCGAGTTCGGCACGAAGTCTCCGTCGGTGTCGGTATCGGTGACGAGCTCGAACCCGTTGACCCCGACGAAACTGGTGAAGACGTTGGCCGTTTCGCGTCCCGTGTAGGAGACCGTGATTGGATCGCTGCCGTTCGACACCAGCAGCAGGTCGATCGTCGAGCTCAGGGATGCTGGATCGCCGCCGGGGTTTTCCGGCAG